>JAUWBD010000034.1 GCA_030605125.1 Verrucomicrobiota bacterium
GCCGTCCTTCACGAGGGCGTCGAGCGCGGCGCGCGCCACCTCACGGCGCACCGGATCAAAGGACGACACGAGCACCATCTGCGGCGACTCGTCGATGAGCAGCGTGACGCCCGTCGCCGCCTCGAAGGCCTTGATGTTGCGTCCCTCGCGACCGATGATGCGGCCCTTCATCTCCTCGTTGGGCAGCGAGACGATGGTCGCGGTGACGTCGTTGTTGGGCCGCGAGGCCATGCGCTGCATCACCGTCACCAAGATGCGTTTCGCCTCGGCCTGGAGGTCTTGCTCGGAGCGCTCGAGAATCTGCCGGCGCAGGGCGCGCAACTCGTCCTGGCACTCGATCTGCACCTCCTCGCGCAGCGCGCGGCGGATGTCCTCTGCGTCCATTTGCGACACGCCCTCGAGGCGTTTGCGCAGCGATTTCGAGAGCGCGCGGATGGCGTCGCGCGCCTGCCGGATCGCGCTGTCCTCGCGGTTGAGCCGCTCCTCGCGTTGCTGGAGCTGGTGGTCGAGCAAGGCGAGCGACTCCTCGTGCGAGCGGATCTCGCGCAACCGCACGTCCATCTCGATCTCGCGCCGGTCGAGCTCCCGGTTCACGTCCGCGCGTCTAGCGACCAGTTCCTTTTCGAGATGCTGTTTGATCTCCTCGGCGGCGACGAGCGCCTCGCGCTTCGCCACCTCGAGCAGTTCCTGCGCCTGCTCGCGCGCCGCGCGCCGGGTCGCCTGCGTGCCCAGCCACACCGCCGCGAAACCCGCCGCCGCGCCCGTAAGCAGCACCGCCGCCCAAGGCCAATAAGGCACCAGTTCCTCCGTCGCCGTGACTTGTGCGAGAACGTGGAGCGAGGGTGCGAAGCTGGCGGACATGAAGCGCCCATGAGTGGAACAGATGGGGGAAAACTCAACTCTACTCTCTCCCGCCCCGAACCCGCCCCGAGCCGGGCGGCGCTTGCCCTTTTTGCGTCGTTCCGATTGCTCAGCCGTTTCGCCCTATGCTCCTCAACGGCCTCATCCGCGCTTGGGAAACCCCCGAGCTCATCGCGCTCAACAAGCTGCCGCCTCGCGCCACCTTCGACGCATTCCCCACCGCCAAGCAGGCCCTCTCACGCAACCCCGCCAAGTCCCCCTGGTTCCAGTCGCTCGACGGCGAGTGGCAGTTCCGCCTCGAGAAAAACCCCGCCGACGCGCAGGCCTTCGCCGAGGGACGCCCCTTCAACGACTCCGCCTCCTGGGGCACCGTCCCCGTGCCCTCGAACTGGCAAATGCACGGCCACGGCCGCCCGCACTACACCAACGTGCGCATGCCCTTCCGCGAGGAGCCGCCCTTCACGCCGGCCGAAAATCCCACCGGCGTATATCGCCGCTCCTTCCGGATCCCCGCGGCCTGGTCCGGCCGGCGCACCGTCCTCCACTTCGGCGGCGCCGACTCCGTGCTCGCCGTCTTCGTGGACGGCGTCGCCGTCGGCCTCTCCAAGGACGCCCGCCTTCCCGCCGAGTTTGACCTCACCCTCCTCGTGCGCCCCGGCATCGACCACGAGCTCGTCGCCATCGTCGTCCAATACTCCGACGCCTCCTTCCTCGAGGACCAAGACATGTGGCGCCTCGGCGGCCTCCACCGCTCCGTCTCGCTCTTCTCCACGCCGCACATTCACCTCGCCGACATCAAGGCCACCCCGCACGTCGATCTCGCGCGCCACACCGCCGAGCTCGAGGTCCTCATAAAAATCGGCTTCCCTCAAAACCTCCCTCAGCCCGGCACGAAGGTCGTCGTCCAGCTGCTCGACCCGCGCGGTCGCCTGGTCCTGAAAAAACCCGCCACCGCCGAGGTCCTCCACGACAACGGCCAGGAGTTTCGCTTCGCCCAGGCCTTCGACCGCGGCTTCGTCCGCCTCCGCCTCGCCGTGCCCTCCGCCAAGCTCCGCCTCTGGTCGCACGAGGACCCCGCGCTCTACACCGTCCTCGTATCGCTCACCCCGCCCAAGTCCTCGCACGACGACGCCTCGCACGCCGCCGTGCGCGTCGGCTTTCGCAAAGTCGAGGTTCGCCAACGCGACCTCCTCATCAACGGCAAGCGCGTCCTCATCAAGGGCGTCAACCGCCACGACCACCACCCCGACACCGCCAAGGCCCTCACGCTCGAGCACCTCCGCCGCGACGTCGTGCTCATGAAGCGCTTCAACTTCAACGCCGTCCGCTGCTCCCACTACCCCAACGATCCCCGCTTCCTCGATCTCTGCGACGAGCTCGGCCTCTACGTGATCGATGAGACCGACGCCGAGGCGCACGACTTCCACAACTCCCTCTGCCAGGACCCGCGCTACGCCACCCCCTGGCTCGACCGCGCGATGCGCATGGTCGTGCGCGACATCAACCACCCCTCGATCATCGCCTGGTCCCTCGGCAACGAGTCCGGCTACGGCCCCTCGCACGACGCCGCCGCCGGCTGGATCCGCCACTACGACCCCTCGCGCATCCTTCACTACGAAGGCGCCATCTCCCTCTGGCAGGGCTCCGCCACCTGGGTCCACGGCTCGCTCGCCACCGACCTCATCTGCCCGATGTATACGAGCATCAAGGACCTCTCCGAGCTGCTCGATTTCGCGGACAAAAACTGCCCGCCCTCCGCCCCCGCCGACTACGCCGCGCTCGTGCAGAAGCTCGACGCCGCCAAGGTCAACCACGCCCGCGACGGCCGCCCCCGCCCCCCGCTCCACACGCCCCTCCACCCGTTGGCCCGCCCCATCATTCTCTGCGAATACAGCCACGCGATGGGCAACTCCAACGGCTCCCTCGCCGACTACTACCGCCTCTTCAAGAGCCGCGCCGGCATCCAGGGCGGCTTCATCTGGGAGTGGGTGGACCACGGCCTGCGCGTCAAGACCGCCGACGGCCGCGAACACTTCGCCTACGGCGGTGACTTCGGCGACACCCCCAACGACGCCAACTTCGTCTGCGACGGCCTCGTATCCGCCGACCGGATACCCCACCCCGCCTGCCACGAGCACCACCGCCTCGCCCAGCCCGTCGCCGTATCGCTCGTCTCGGCCAAGACCTCCCTCGCCGCCGCGAGCGCGAAGATCCGCGTGCGCAACGAGCACGACTTCACCGCGCTCGACGCCGCCGGCCTGCGCGCCTCCTGGACCCTCCTCGCCGACGGCCAGCCCGTCGCCGAAGGCGCCCTCCCCGCCTCCGCCCTCAAGGGCCTCGCCCCCGGCGCCTCGCGCGACGTCGCGCTCGCCCTCGGCTCCCTCCCCGAGGAAGCGCGCGAATTTCACCTCAACGTGTCCTTTGCCCTCGCCCGCGCCACCGCCTGGGCCCCCGCCGGCCACATCGTCGCCGCCGAGCAGCTCACCCTCCCGGCGCCCAAGCGCCGGGCGATTTCAAATCTCGAATCCCAAATCTCAAATTCCTCCGCCGCCGTGACGGCGGAGGAGACCCTCGGCGGCTACATCCTCACCGCCCCCGCCGCCCGCGTGGAGGCGAGCTTCGACCGCGCCACCGGCACGCTCGTCTCCCTCCGGCGCGAAGGCCGGGAGACCCTCGCCCGCGGCCCGCTCCTCCAGCTCTGGCGCGCCGCCACCGACAACGCCGGCCTCAAGCTCTGGACCGGCCAGGACGGCAAGCCGCTCGGCCGCTGGCAAAAACTCGGTCTCGACCGCGGCCTTGAACACCGCGTCGCGCGCTTCGAGCTCGCCGCGCCCGCCAAGGACGGCTCCGTGACCATCTCCCTCGCCCACCAGGCCACCACGCCGCTGCGCGCCAACTGGAAGGACGTGCTCCACACGCACCGCTACACCCTCCACCCCGACGGTCGCCTCGTCGTCGAGAACGAGGTTGTATTGGCCAAAGACTACGCCGACCTCCCGCGCGTCGGCCTGCGCCTCGACCTCCAGCCCGGCTTCCGGCGCCTGGCCTACTTTGGCCGCGGCCCCTTCGAGAACTACAGCGACCGCAAGACCGCCGCCGACCTCGGCCTCCACGAGGGCAGCGTCGCCGCCGAATACGTGGACTACGTGATGCCCCAGGAGCACGGCCACCACACCGACACGCGCTGGATCGAGCTCACGACCGAGTCCAAGAAAGCCGCGCTCTTCGCCGTCGAGGCCGCGACCACGCTGGAGTTCAATGCCACGCACTTCACCGCCGAGGACCTCTTCGCCGCGAAGCACACCACCGACTTGAAGGCGCGCCCCGAGACGATCCTCTACCTCGACGCCGCCCACCGCGGCCTCGGCACCGCGAGCTGCGGCCCCGACGCCCTCGAACAATACCGCATCCCCGCCGGAAAACACGCCTTTGCCTTTACGCTGCACGTTTAGGGCGACTTTACGCACTTCCCCCTAGGGAGGTGCTTGCGGGGAACCGCGGGAACTTTTTGGCGTCCGATCAGGCATCCCCACCATGAGACGTTCCGCCTCCCCCCGCCCCTCGTTTCCCTTTCTCGGCCTGGCTCTTATCCTCGCCGTGGTCGCCGCCGTGAGCGGAGCCTTCTTCAAGGCCGAGCTCACCGCGGTCTTCTGCGCCGCGCTCGCCCTGATCAGCTTTCACCTCGGCACGCCCGCCCCGACGCCCGCCCGCGTCCACGCCCGCGGCGCGCGAGACGAGCGCTGATCCGCCCACCTTTGCCATCCGTCCCCCCGGCCGCGTCCGCCCCTTTTGGCGGACGCGGCTTTTTTACGCTCGGGCCACGGACCGAGGCGAAACTGTCACCAGATTGGTGACAATTTCGCCCCCCGCATCGTTTCGCGCTGATCCTCCAAATCTGATTTCGCCGTGGCCATCTCCTGCCCCGCCACGCCAACTCCCTCCCCATGAAGATCCTTTCCGCCGAGTTCGAGACCAGCGCCGCCGGGCTGCGCGATTGCCCCAAGTGGAACCTGCCCGAGTTCGCCTTCATTGGCCGCTCCAACGTCGGAAAATCCTCCCTCATCAACCTCCTCACCGGCCGTAAATCCCTCGCCCTCGCCTCCTCCGTCCCCGGCAAGACCAAGCTTCTCAACTTCTTCCGCGTAAATCGCAACTGGTCCCTCGTGGACCTCCCCGGCTACGGCTACGCCAAGGTCGCCACCCAGGACAAACACGAGTTCAACGTCGCCGTCGCCGAATACATCGAGAAACGGCCCAACCTCGACACCGTCTTCCTCCTCATCGACTCGCGCCTCGAACCGCAGCGCATCGACCTCGACTTCCTCGCCTGGCTCGCCGGCCGCGACGTCGAAACCGCCCTCGTCTTCACCAAGACCGACAAACAGTCGCCCACCAAAACCCGCGCCGCGATCGACACCTTCCTCGCCGCCGCCGCCGAGTTTCTCCCCGAGCCGGCCCCGCCCGTCTTCGCCTGCTCCGCCACCGCCAAGACCGGCGCCAAGGAGATTCTCGCCCACCTCGCCCGGCGCCTCGCTGAAGCGCGCGGCTGAACGCCCCGCCCGCGTCGGCGCGCTTGCCGAGCGCCGCGAGCACGCTTTGATCGCGCCCCGACGACATGCCGCCCGGATTGATCCAAGGTTTCCTGGATTTTCTCGCGCCGGCGGACGCCTCGCCCGCGCCGCCGGTGGCACCGGCCCCCGCCCGCCCCGCCACCTCGCCCGCGCCAGCCTCCGAGGCGCCCGCCGAGGACGATCTCGTCTTTGAACGCAGCGCCCGCGCCGAGCGCTACCGCCTCACCCTGCGCAAGGACGGCGCCGCCGTCGTCACCATCCCCGCCCGCGGCACCGAGCGCGAAGCCCGCGCCTTCGTGGAGCAACACCGCGACTGGCTCGAGCGCGCCCGCGCCCGCCAGCGCCTCAAGCCCCGCGCGCCGACCGTGTGGACGCTCGGCACGCACGTGCTTTGGCGCGGCGAACTCTCCGAGATCCGCAAGGCCGCCGAGGGCGAGCGTCCCAGCGTGTGCGTCGCGGCCGACGTGTTTCGCGTGCCGCGGCTCGACGGCGACCTGCGCCCCACGCTGGAGGCGCACTTCCTCCGCCGCGCCAAGATCGAGCTGCCCGCGCGCACCTGGGAACTCGCCGCCGAGACGCGCATGGCCGTCACCGAGGTCTCCGTTCGCAACCAGCGCACGCGCTGGGGCTCCTGCACCACCGGCGGCGTCATCTCGCTCAACTGGCGCCTCGTGCAGGCGCCCGACCTCGTGCGCGACTACGTGATCTATCACGAGCTCATGCACCTGAAGGAGATGAACCACTCCGACCGCTTCTGGCGCCGCGTGGAGGAGGTCTGCCCCCGCTGGCGTGAAGCCGAGGCCTGGCTGAAGCGCAACGGCTCCATGCTCGGGCTGTGATAAGCAATCGTCCGATCCATTCGGACTTTTCAACGCGAAGGCCGCCAAGGTCCGCGAAGGACACCAAGTTCAGAATCAGGACTTCGCGATCTTCAGCCCGTTCTTCGCGTCTTCGCGCTAAAATCCCGGGAAGCATTGGTTAACTCGGTGATCGCCGCCGCGGGCGGTCAACCCGCCGCGCGCCCGCCCTTCAACTCGCGCTCCGCCTCGCACTCGGGCGAGCCGCGCCCCAGATCGCGGCACACCCGCGGCCGCTTTTCATAGATCGTGCACCACCACTCGCGCGCGCCGTCTTCCGCCCGCCGCTCGGCCAGCGCCGCGCAACGCCCCTCCGCCATCCGCAGGTAGGCGCGGTTGCCCATGAAATGCGCCACGCGCTCCGCGTCGTCGCCGAGGCGCGACCAATCGTCGCCCTCCACCCGCACGTAGGTTTCCAGCCGCGAAAAACAACAGACTCCGCAGCGCAAACAGGCGACGGAGTCTTCGGCGGCGCTCACGTGCGAAAAGCGGCGCGCTGCAGAAGCGGCTCGATCGACTTCTCGTAGATCCCCAACAGCAGTTCGGCGCAATAATGCATGGGAGCGAAGGCGCTCAATCGGCACCCTGAACTGCTCCGCCCGGCTTTACGATCACAGAGATTACGGCTGGTTCAGGAGCAACGGGGCCCCAACAGGCGCGATGAGGCTCCCGCCCCATCGGGCTTGCTCACCAGCTCAAGGACGCCGCGCGCGCCGCGTCGATCGCCTCCACGTGGCCGTCGAAAAACACCACGTTGGCCTTGGTGCCGCCGCCGTGCCGATACTCGACGGTGCTGGCGGTGACATAGTCGCTGCCGTTGAGGTTTCCATCCGGATTGTAAACCCGTTTGTCGGCCACGAAGGGGCGCTTTGGATCGCCGCGCACCAAAAAAGTGCGCCCGCGGCCCGCCGTGCCATTGACCGTATCCACCACGCCATACGCGTGCACCGTGCTCGCGTCGTGCTGCGTGCGGATCTCCGCGCTCGGGCAACTGAAAACCGAGCGTCGGTCCGCTCGCTGCCCGTGCAGGGCCGCGAGGTAGGGCCGCAGCCGCGCCTCGAAGCGCGGGTAGTTGCCGTTCGCGTTCCGCGTCCCGATCGCCAGCTCCTCGCCGGCCGGGATTATACGCCGGTTGTCGTTGCCCCACAGCATCGCCGCCTGGTGGATCTGGCGCAGGTTCGCGGTGCAACGCGCCGACTTCGCCGATTCCCGCACCCGGCCGACCACTCCGATGGCCAACGCCGCCAGCACGCCGATGATGGCGATGACGGTCAGCAACTCGATCAGCGAAAAACCGGCGGAAACGCGGGCGCGCACGGCCGGACGAACCAGGGAGTGGAGCGGCATACGGGGGCGGGGTTAACACCCGCACCTTGCCCCAGCTCGCCCCCTCTCTCCACGCCGCGTCCATGCACATTGTTGCGCAACCGCACTCCCGCAACAATGTGCGCGCCGCCTCCGTTTGCGCCCGCAGCCCGGCCTGCCTGACTCGCGCCACCCATGAGACTACCCCGTTTCGCGACCGCCGTGCACCGCTTGTTGCTTACCTGCGTCCTCGGCGCCTCCTCCCTGTCGGCCGCCGTGCCCGGCGAACGTCCTTTCCACGCCCCCATTACCCGCGAGTCGGTGGACTACACGCCGATGCCGCAGACTTGGAGCGAGCCCCGCCGCCTCGGCCTGCCCAGCACGGAGCAACTCGCCACCGTCGAGATCCGCGACCGCACCTTTCACATCAAACGCGTCTCCCCCCGCGCCAAGCTCGACGCCGCCACCCGCGCCGCCGCCGCCGCCACGCCCGGCGGCCTCGCCGTGCAAGATCAGGACGACGAGGCCCTCTTTTTCTTGGGCAGCGGGGGCGGCGGCCGTTTCTCCGGCGAGCGCCTCGTCGTGGAAAACTGCACCTTCGTCATCGACTTTGAACAGGGCGATTTCGAGGCCTGGGATCCACGCCGCTCCGCCATCTTCGTCGAGGGCTACAAGGAGGTCGTGATCCGCAATTCGGTTTTCCTCTCCAAGGCCACGCCCTTCGACCCCATGCGCAAGGTGATCGCCTCCGTCACCGCCTACGACTGCCTGCGCGTCGAGGTCGAGGACTGCTACTTCGAGGGGCGCACCATCGGCTGGCGCGGCCACCTCAATATTTTCTGCTGCGGCCCCACCAGCATCCGCAACGTCGAGGTCAACGGTCTTGATCGCGCCGCCGGCGGCATCTGGGTCGCCACCGGCGTCGGCGAGGGCAAGATCGGTTGGGTCCACCAGGACGCGCCGGAGAAGATGATCTACCCCGCCGGCCCGCTGCTCATCGAGAACTGCTGGGTGCGCGATCAAAAGGGCAGCGAGAACTCCGACGGCATCTATGTGCAGAGCATCCAGCCCTACCTCATCCGAAACACGAAGGTCGAAAACTGGGGGCCGGACGATTCGCTGATCGACGTCGGCTTCCGCGACACCGCCGGCAAGACCCACGGCCGCAAACCCCTCGCCAACCACGGCGGTCTCGGCCTCATCGAGCACTGCGAGTTCGCCAAGGGCTACATCAAGGACTCCGTCGGCATCGCCGGCGGTCTCGTCTTCCGCCACAACCTGCTGCGCGACGGCGCCTGGTTCTTCCCCTACGTTTTCGACGGCGGCTCGTGGTTCGTCGTGAGCAACGAGTTCCGCGACCAGACCGGCGTGATCGTCTCCGGCCGCAACAACCAGCTCTCCGGCTGGACACCCAAGGAGGGCATGTTCGCCAACGGCTCGCAGATGGTGCTCTTCAACAACCTCATTCGCGGTAAACCCGGCGTCGCTCCGCGCGCGCTCTTCGTCGCCGGCGCCGCCCCCGGCCCGCTCAAGGAGGTCATCCGCTCCGACTACAACGCCTACGCGTTCGACACGCCGCCCGCTGTTTGGGGCCTCGAGCCGAAGGACGAGACGAAATACGCCACGCTTGAGGACTGGCGCGCCGCCACCGGCAACGACCGCCACAGCGTCTTCGGCCCCACCGCCGACGTCGGCGCCTTCGCCAAAGTCCCGTCCGACACCCTCACGCTCCCCGGCGGCATCCCCATGCGCTTCGGCCCCTTCAAGGCCGGCCTCACCGGCCCCGTCGGCGTGCAACACGGCCCCACCCGCGAACGCGCCGCGCGCGCCAGCAAGGCCCTCGCCGCCGACTACGCCCGCCAACACTTCGAGCTCGAGGTCGAGAAAATGACGCTCAGCGGCTCGGCCCCCGCCCCCCGCGTGGAGAACCGCAGCTGGGCCTCCGGCGGCGCCTACCTCTCCGGCGCTGTGCCCGCCGGCTCTTCGGTCGAGCTCACCGCCGCCTTTCCCCACGCCGGCCGTTTTCTCGTCTCCACCATCACGCCCGGCTCCCGCCGCGGCGGCGTCTTTCGCCTGCACGTCAACGGCCGCCCGCTCGGCGACCCCTTCACGCTCGACCGCAAGCGCAGCATCGCCCACGGCGTCGCCGAGTTCGCCGCCGCGCCGCAACGCTTCACCTACGAGGCCGTCGGCCCCGGCCCCGGCGGCGGCAACGAGCTGATCGTGGACGCCCTTGGCTTTCGCGCCGCCGAGCCCTACGAGCGCGAGCTCACCCGCCGCGCCCGCGCCGACGCCGATCGCAACGCCGCCAAGGCCCGCCGCGCCGAGATCGCGGCGCGCAAGATCCGCCTCGCCGTCGGCGACCTGCCGCTCGCCGCCCCCGCCCCCGGCTCCTACACCGCCGCCGAGGTGAAAGGCAGCACCTATCGCCTTCTCGTCCCCCGCTCCTCGCCCGCGCGTATCGCCTGGCGCGTGCCCGCCCCCGCCGGCGGCGGACGCTTCGCCGTCAGCGCGGTGTTTTTCCAACAGCAGGACTCCGCCCGCGTGCGCCTCCTGGCCGACGGCAAGCCGGTCGGCGAACCCGTCGCCGTCCGCGCCGAAACCCGCCTCGGCGAGATCGATCTCCCCGCCGGCGACCACGTGCTCGGCCTCGAGTTCAGCGACTTCTCCGCCGGCGCGAAACTCCGCCTGCAACGCCTCGACTTCCTCCCCGTCGAGGCGGCCTCCGCGCCCTCCGCTCCCGCCGACGCCGAGCCGGACCAAGCGCCCGACGGCGAGCCCGCTGCCTGATCTTCCGCCACCATGGCCGCCACCGTTCTCCCGTCCACCCCGGCGCCGCCCGCCGGCCTTGATCCCGTCCTGAATTTGCTCTGGTCCGAGCAAAACGCGCCCGCCTACCTCACGCGCCTCGCACCCGGCGCACGCGTGCACCTCGTCGTCCGCTCGCTCGACCACGCCCTGCGCCGCCTCGCCGCCCACGGACCCGCCGCCGCCGCCGAGGCCGCCGCCGTGATCGAGGCCGTGCTCGCCCACCAGGACACCGATCCCGCCAGCCCCACCTTCGGCGTCTTCCCCTGGATCCACGAGGAGCCCATGGGCGCCTGGGCCAACCCCGACCTCAACACCGCCGACTTCGCCGGCGCCGCGCTCGGCCACCTGCTCAAACGCCACGCCGATCTCCTCCCCGAGGAAACCCGTGAGCGGGCCTGCGCCGCTCTCCGTCGCTCGCTCGCCCAAATCCAGCGCCGCGACGTCAGCCTCGGCTACACCAACATCGCCCTCATGGGCGCCGGCGTCTGCGTCGTCGCCGGCGAACTCCTCGCCGACGAGGCCGCCCTCGCCTACGGCCGCGACAAACTCGAACGCCTCCTCCTCCACGCCCGCGCGCTCGACGGTTTTTCCGAATACAACAGCCCCGCCTACACCCCCGTCGCCCTCCACGAGTGCGAACGCATCCTCGCCCTCGCCGCCGATCCCGCCGCGCGCGCCGCCGCCGAGGCCCTCCGCCGAGTGGCGTGGCGCGTCATCGCCACCCACTTCCACCCCGGCACCGCCCAATGGGCCGGCCCCCACAGCCGCACCTACCAAGACCACCTCGGCCCGGCCTTCGCCGCCTACCTCTCCGCGCAAACCGGCCGCCCTGTCTTGCCGCGCGATTCCGCCCGCGCGCCCATCCCGCCGGGCATCGTCCCCGCCTTGCCCTGTCCGTCCGACCTCGCCTCCGCCTTCGCCCCCTGGCGCGCCGGTCGCCGACCGCACGAGGTCGTGCAGGTCTTCGCCCGCCGCGATCTCCGCCCGGAGGACGACGTCATCGGCACCACTTGGATGGACGCCGACGCGACCCTCGGCTCCGTCAACCACGACACGCTCCGCGACCAGCGCCGCGCGCTCCTCGCCTACTGGAGCACGCCCACCGACCAAGCCGTCTGCCTCCGCGCCCGCCTGCTCAAAAACGGCCGCGACTGGGCCAGCGGTTACCTGCGCACCGTCCAACGCGGCCCCCGCGTGCTCGCCAGTTTTCACCTCCTCACCAACCAAGGCGACAGCTACCCCTTCGACCGCCCCGCCGACGGGCGCTTCGCTGTCACCGATCTGCGGATACGCATTCAGCTCTCCGGCCGCGGCGTGCGCCACGAGCCCATGAGCGACGGCCGCCGCGCGCTCGCGGCCGGCTCGCGTCGTGTCGTCCTGCACCCCGGCCCCGCGTTTGCCACGGGTCGCGAGCTCGCTTGGACACCGGGCGGCGAGGGCGATGCGGTGTGGCTCGACGCGATCGCCTACACCGGCCCTGAGCGCACCACGCCGGTCGAGGATTGGGGACCCTTCTGCGTCGCGCTCGGCCTGGAGCTTCTCGCCGACCACGAACCCGCCGCGGCGGAGGCTCCGCTGGCGCAGGTGATCGGCAAAAACGAGTGGGAACTGAGCTGGCGCCCCGGCCCGGAGTTTCGCCGCCGCGTGCCCATCGCGCCCGAGTTTTACCCTTACCTGCTGCGCCCGGACAAAGTTTGACGCCTTCCGATCGGAGCCACGGGGCTCCCGCCCCGTGGGGTTCGTCTCCACATAACGAATGCACAAGGGCGCCCAAACCCGGCGGGGCGGGAGCCCCGTCGCTCCGTTTGAGACGCCCCCCGCCTCCATCCGCCGAGCAACAATGTGCACGCCGCCGGCCTCGCGTGCCCGCTTGCTACGCAACGACGCTGCTTGCGCATGGTTACCCCAGCGAACAGGCTCCGCCCCGTGCAACGCCGCACGACCATTCGCGATGTCGCCGCCGAGGCCGGAGTCCATGCCGCCACCGTGTCGCGTGCGCTCCGCAACCACCCCTCCATCCCGGAGGAGACGCGCCTCAAGGTGCAAGCCGCCGCCGAGCGTCTCGGCTACCGGCCCGACCCGATGCTGGCCTCGCTCATGGCCTACCGCCAGGCCACGCAGCCCACGCACTACAATGCCACGCTCGCCTGGGTGACCAACCACCCGGACCGCGAGGGGTGGAAGAACCAGCTCGTCGCACGCGACTACTTCCGCGGCGCCGAGCGACGAGCCACCGCGCTCGGTTACCGCATCGAACCCTTCTGGCTGCGTGAGCCCGGCCTCGGCGCCGCCCGCGCCACCACCATCCTCGCCACCCGCGGCATCCAAGGTCTGCTCTTCGCGCCGCAGCCGGATTTCCAAGGCCGTGCCGAGCTAGACTGGTCGCGCTTCTCCGCGGTGGCGCTCGGCTTCAGCCTCGTCGAGCCGGCCCTGCACATCATCGCGAACCACCAGTTTCGCTCCATGCTGCAGGCGATCCGCGAGGTGCGGGCGCTCGGGTATCGGCGTCTCGGGCTCGTCCTCGCCGATTTCAACGACGAGCGCACCAACCACAACTGGACCGGCGCCTACCTCGGCGCGCAGCTCACCTGGCCCGAGGCCGAGCGCGTGCCCTGCCTGCGCCTGCCGGCACTCGAAGCGGATGCGTTTCACGCGTGGTTGGGTGCGCACCAGCCCGACGCCATCCTTACGCCCAACTTCGACGTCGTGCTCGGCTGGCTCGAAGGGCGAGGCTTGAAGGTTCCCGCGGATGTCGGCCTCTGCGCCGTGCCCGGCTACGATGGCGGGCGCTTCTACTCGGGCGTGCAGGAAAACTCCGAGCTTATCGGCGAAGCCGCGGTGGAGTTCTTGGTGGGCATGCTGCACCGCAACGAGCGGGGCGTGCCGGCGGTGCCGCACCGTCTGTTGATCGAGAGCACATGGCTGCCGGGCCGCACCCTCCGCGCCGCGACGCCCGCGGTGGCGAGCGTCGGAGCCTAGGTCCAGAAGCGCCTCCTCCGCATGGAGCGACGGGGCTCCCGCCCCGTCGGGTTTGATCAACACATCCGTCCGCTTTCGTCCCTCTCCTCGCAGTCCCTGTCAGAATCGATCCCACGGGGCAGGAGCCCCGTGGCTCCATGCACACACACCAACGCCACGCGACAATGTGCACGCCACCGTCCTTCGGCCCCGCACCGAGTGCGCGCATCGTCGGACCGATGCTTCGCCCCCAAGCACGCTTTCCCCGCCCCGCGGACGGCTTCGCCCTGCTCGTCACGATCGTGCTCGTGGCCTTCCTCGTGCTGATCCTCGTCGGCCTCGCCACCTTCACGCGCGTCGAAACCCAGGTCGCCACCAACACCCAGCACCTCGCGCAGGCCCGACAAAACGCGCTCTTCGGGCTCAACCTCGCCCTCGGCGAGCTCCAGCGACACCTCGGCCCCGACCAACGCGCCACCGCCCGCGCCGACCTCCTCAACGCCGCCTCGCCCAATCCCCTCTGGACGGGAGCCTGGGGCAACGCCGCCTCGCCCGCCTCGCAGATCCCCGACGCCACCCAGCTCACCTGGCTGGTCAGCGGCAACGAGCGCGTCGCCTACGGCGTCACCCTCGCCGCGGGCGATAATTTCGGCCGCATCGGCACCGTCACCACCGCGCCGGCGCGCCTGCCCTCCGCCACCTACACCGACGCCAACTCGGTCGTTCTCCTCGGCTCCGGCACCACGTCCCGGACCGCCGCCGCCTACGCCACCGTGCGCGCGCCGCTGGTAAACATCGAGGTGCCGGCCGACCAGGTGCCGGGCCTCTCCGGCACCACGCCCACGACCGTCGGCCGCTACGCTTGGTGGGCCGACGACGAGAGCCAGAAGGCGCGCCTCGATCTCAACGACCCCCACGCCGCCACCGCCGACCGCGCCTTTAGCTTCGGCGCCGCGCAACGCTCCGCCATCGAGCTCATGGCCCGCGAACCCGAGCCGGCGGCCTACGGCGGCACCGCGCTCGGCTCGACCGCCTTCCCACGAGTCAATCCCGCGCTCGCCAAAGTCCTGGCCCCGGCGCAGGCCGCCTTCGCCGCCCCCGCCGGGCAGGAAGCCGCGGCCCGCGACTTCATCCGCGCCCGCTCCGCCGACTTCACCGTCACCGCCGCCTCCGTCCTCGCCGACGCCCGCCGCGGCGGGCTGAAGCAAGACCTCACCCGTATCCTTTCTTCCACTACGACGGGCCCGGCCGACACCGACCCGCTCTTCGACGACCCCGACAACCGGCCCGCGGGCGATCCGTTTTTCCTAAAACCGCCGACCTGGGGACAGCTCCGCTCCTTCGCCGGCCTCACCGCCTCGACGCTGCCCATCCAGACGCCCACCGCCACGCGGCAGGGCGTGCACCCGGTCGTCCTCTGGGCCGAGACCGGTCTCGCCGTCGGCCACACCCCCGGCGCCACGCCGCCCAACGGCACCCTCCGCGTCCACCTGTTTCCGAAGCTCGTTCTCTGGAATCCCTACACCAGCCCGCTCGCCGCCGCCGACTATGAGTTTGGCCTCCGCGGCGAGCGCTTCGTCCGGGTGGACAACGCCTCCGGCACGCAGCTCATCGGCATCGACCTGCGCCGCTCGATCCTCGCCACCGGAACCGACAGCGCGGCCAGCCCGGGCTTTTTTCGCTTTCGTGTCACCACCGGCGTGCTCGCCCCGGGTGAGGCACGGCTCTTCACGCTCCAGGCTTCCGGCGACTACAACGCCGGCGCCAACGTCCTCGTCGCGGCGGTGAACACCGACGAATCCGTTTCGATCGCCCACGGCACCGAGGTCGCGCCGCCCGCCCGCCTGAGCAACCTCCCCACCGGCGGCGGCGCCGGCGAGGTGTTCTTCTACCTGCGCCCCGTCGGCTCCACGGTTCCCGCCGCCTTCAACCCGCCCGACGCGGATTCCTACCAGTGGAGCTCCCGTATCGGCGTCGCCAATCGCTTCACCGCCGCCACCCAGGCCATCGGCGCCCCGCCCACTCCGCTCGCGCCCGATTTCAAGCAGCTCGCCTGGGCGCGCCTGGGCAACGTGAACAACGCCCTCACCGCCCGCTGGATCGCGCAGGGCAACATCCGTGCGCCCTTCGCCGCCCGCACCCACCTCGGCTCCGACTACGGCTCCCGCGCGCATCAATTCAACGGGCTCTTCGCCCCGGGCACCTTCGCCCCGCTCGACGACGACAACGGAGCCATCTCCGTCGGCGAGAATTTCAACCTCTCCGGCTCCTCGGCCAATCGTTTTGCGCTCTTCGCCGCGCCCGCCGCCCATCGTCCGCTGCTCAGCATCGCGGATCTCCGCCACGCCTATCTCGCATACGCCGACACCGGCCCGGCCTACCCGATCGGCAACAGCCTGGCCGACTTCCGTATTCCCCGAGCCACGACGAGCCGCCTGCCCACCCAGCAGTCCAACAACCTCACCCACAACTACCGGCTCTTCGACCACTCCTTCCTCCTCAACGACCTGCTCTGGGACCGCTACACCTTCTCCACCGTCCCCTCCGGCATCTCCGCGTCCAACCTGGCCGACCCCACCTACCGGCTTCCCAACTCCCGCCATCGCGTGCTCCCCGGCGCCACCCCCGCCGCGCTCACCGACCACCTCGCCGCCACCCGGCATCTCCTCCTCGAAGGCGGCTTCAACGCCAACTCCACCTCCGTCCAGGCGTGGCGAGCGGTGCTCGGCGCGCTCCACGGCCTGCCCTACGATCCGGTGAACAACACCGCGGGCTCCGCGCTCGACCGGCCTTTCTCCCGTTACCCGCGCCCCCTCGCCGGCTCCACCGATTCGTGGACCGGATTCCGGGAGCTCAGCTCCGACCAGCTCGACGCGCTCGCCGAGAACATCGTGAGCGAGATCCGGGCCCGGGCCGCGACCAACACCACCGCCACGCCCGGCCCCTTCCTTCATCTCGCTCAATTCGTGAATCGCCGCCTCGTCGCCGCCGGCTCGGCCGCCGACGCCACCTTTGGCATCAAAGGTGCCCTCCAGGCCGCGATCGATGCGACCGACCGCGAGAGCATCGACACCCGGAAGCTCAACGATCGCTACCCCTACAACCAGGATTCGTCAGGCGATCCGAGTTCGGCGGCCGACTACGACGCCGACCACTTCCGCGGCGGCACCAGCGCCAGCCTGCCCGTCTCCTCGCGCAATGCCTTCGGCCCGGGCCACCTCACCCAGGCCGATGTGCTCGCGGTCATCGGCCCCTCGCTGACCGTGCGCGGCGACACCTTCACGCTGCGCGTCTATGGCGAAGTCGTGAGCCCGCTCGATTCGTCCGTGGTGCTGAGCCGCGCCTGGGCCGAGGCGGTGGTGCAGCGCCTGCCCGACCACGTCGATCCCGCGGCCGACGCCGCCGAAGTCGCGCCCTCCGCCCTGAGCTCGGCCGACAACCGGCGCTTTGGCCGCCGCTTCAATCTCGTCTCCTTCCGCTGGCTCACCCCGGCGGATCTTTGAAATCGAAATCCCTCCGACCGATGATCCGCCTCAGACCGCTTATCTCCCTCGTGGTGACCCTGGTCGTCTCTTGCCCGGCTTGGCTGCACGCGGTCGAGTGTCGCATCCTCGGCTGGGATGCGGACGTGCCCGACGTCATTATCCGCACCTCGGAGGGCGAGCGCGTGCTGACGGTGTCCTCGCACTTCATCTCCGCGCCGTGGTCGGCGCCCGCGGATCGTCCGGTGGTCTTGCAGACGGCCACACCGGCGACGGCCACCGCGCCGGCGGGGCGGGCGACCTTGGCCAGTGTGACGCTTCCCCCCGATGTGCCGCGCGTGTTGCTCATCCTCGCGACCGAGCGCGGCGCCGGCGACGAGACGCGGCATCGGCTGGTGGCGGTGCCGGATCTCGGTCCACCGGGGGAGCGGCATGTGGTGAGACTGCAAAATTTCACGCGCCAGCCGGCGCTGTGGTCGCTCGCGGGCCGCGCGCCGGAGCGGGTCGCGCCGATGGGCGCCGCGCAGGCGAGTTTCGAGCCCGCGGCACGCCGCGCGCGTTTGCGAGTCGCGGTGCCGGAGGCGGGCGGCGGTTGGCGGGTGGTGGCGAGCCGCAACGTGCCGACGCCGGAGGGCCACCGCGTGTTGTTGTTTTTGCGCGAAGCGGTCTTTGATCCGGAGCATCCGAGCCGGCCCGCGGTGGAAGTGCGCGAGATTTTCGAACCGGTGGAGCCGTCCGCATAAAGGAGGCACGGGGCTCCCGCCCCGTGCGGGTCGCGCTTCGTTCTCGTAAAAGCGCGCCGCGATCAAACCCAACGGGGCAGGAGCCCCGTCGCTCCCTTCAAAGCACCCCATTGCTCCATCAGACTTGCCCGTGCCGATGCAGATCCACTGCGATTCCGTCGCATGGAATCCAGCGAAGGCTTCCTCAACCCCTACCAGCCGATCGATACCCACGGCCACGGGCTTCCCCACTGGCAGCAAGGTAGCTCCTTGGTGTTTCTCACCTGGCGGCTCTTCGACTCCGTGCCCGCGGAGCGCCTGCGCGACTGGACCCTCGACCGCCGTCGCTGGCTGGCATGCCATCCCGAACCCCACGACGCCGCCACGCGCGCGAGTTACCGCGCGCTCTTCCCCGAACGACTGGAAGCCTGGCTCGACTCGGGTGAAGGTCGTTGCGAACTCCGCTTGCCCGCCAACCGCGCCTTCGTCGAGGAAGCCTTGCGACACCAAGAGGGTGAAACCCACGAGCTCCATGCTTTCGTGATCATGCCCAACCATGTGCACGTCCTGGTGCGTCTCCTGCCCGGGTGCCGACTCGAGGACCGGGTGCGGCGCTGGAAAACATGGTCGGCTCGACGCGTGAATCAGCAGACGGGAAGAAGCGGTGCGCTCTGGCAGGACGGCTACTGGGATCGCCTCGTGCGCGATGCGGACCACCGCCGCCGTTGCCTCGCCTATATCCGGTCCAACCCGACCCGGGCCCGACTACAGGAGGACGCGTTCACGCTTTGGACGAGAGCAGAGCACGTGGACGCGGTCTGAGGGCGAACCCGACGGGGCGGGAGCCCCGTCGCTCCGGCGCTACCACACGGAGGCACGGGGCTCCCGCCCCGTGCGGATCGCGCCTCACACTCCACCCGCCCGCTCACCCGCGCGACCTGACCGCCAAGCTGCGCAACACCTCGCGCCACTCGCGGCTGCGCTCGGTCAAGACCAGCACCGGCTCGTCCTCGCGCGGACTCACCCGCTGCACCGTGTA
Organism: Verrucomicrobiota bacterium; assembly: GCA_030605125.1. Classification (GTDB taxonomy): domain Bacteria; phylum Verrucomicrobiota; class Verrucomicrobiia; order Opitutales; family Opitutaceae; genus IMCC26134_A. The sequence continues at coordinate 18,607 of JAUWBD010000034.1, forward strand.
GTCGATGATCCGCCAGCGGCCGTCCGCCCCCTGCAACAGGGTGCAGCTGTGGTGAAAAGTCGCGCCCTCGCCGCGCCGATAAAAGTCGAACACCGCCTCGAAGGGCTGGTCCGCATGGCCGCGCCAACGCACGCTCAAATCGCGCTCCACCGCCTCCACGGCGCGCAGCCGCGCCCGCAGGCCCTCCGTCACCAGCGCCGGATCCACCCCGGCTGGCACCGGCGGATTCGCGGGCTGGTAATGCTCGGACGGCAGACATAGCTCCACGCCGACCGGCAACATCGGGTCGGGCCGCGGCGCGGGTGCGAAGGCCGCGTGCGGCGGCAGCGCCTCGCGCTCGGCCGGACGCGGGGGGCTCCCGCCCCCCGCGTCGATCGAGTGGCCATTCTCGCTCTCGCCCAACCGGGCGGGGCGGGAGCCCCACCCCTCCCACGGCCCGCGCAACAAGGGCGCGAGGGCGAGCGCCGCCGCCAAGGCTGCTGCTGCGGCGACGACTGCGGTGCGAAAACGGGGCGAAGATGGTTTCATCTCACAGCACCGTGATCGTGAAGGTGTGCGGCGTGGACTCGAGGTTGCCCGCCGAATCTTGCGCCTGCGCGGTGATGGTGCGCGAGCCGGCGCCGATGTTGGTCAGCGTGACGCGCCAGCGGCTGAAGTTGTTCTCCAGCGAGGTCGCGTTGACGCCGTTCACACGCACCCAGGAGATCGTGCCGTCGTCGATGCAGGTGCCCTCGAGCACGAGGTTGCCCGAGCCGTCGCGCGAGACGCTCAGGCCGCCGGGGTTGGCGCCGAGGCTCGTCACCGTGGTGGCGGGACGCGTGGTGTCGGTGAAGGTCGCGGCGGTGAAGGCCGTGTGGTTGGTCGTCGTGGCGCGGCGCGTGGACGTGAGCGTGAGCTCGGAGTCGGTGCCGTAGCTGAGGCCGTCGCCCGCGGCGACGTCCACGTGCTTCACCTTGGCGGCGGAGTTGGAGCCGTAGCGATTGTTGATCCAGAGGAAGCCGGCCTTGCCCTTCGGCGCGGCATCGTCGCGCACGCGGATGAAGCCGCCCGGATAATCCTCGCTGAAGTTGGTGAAGGTGACCGCGGGCGCGACGTCCCAGGAGAAGTTGGGGAAGTTCCAGGCGGCGGTCACCTGGGTGAGCGTGGCGCCGAGGAAGTTGACGTTCGCGCCGGCGGGCTCGAGGTCGAAGCCGTTGGTCGTGGCCCCCTGGAGCGAGAGGTTGGTGAAGGTGATGTGCGAGGCCTGGTTGTTGCCGGCGTCGTAGTTGGACATGATGTCCACGCCGTAGTTGCTGTTCCGGCTCACGAAGCCCTCCACGAGCATGCCGTCGGACTTCACGCTGATCGGGTAGTGGGAACTCCACGACACGTTGTTGCGGATGCGGGAGGGCGCGCTGTTGGTCCAGAGGCCGCCGCGAAACATGTAGGCCCAGGTCTTCTGCGCGTGGGCGATGTTGTCGTCGAAGCGGAAGATGCGGATGTCGCGCAGCACGGTGTTGGTCTCGCTGCCGTCCTCGCGGAGCATGGGCACGGAGAGGGTGGTGGCGGAGCTGTAAACGGTGCTGTAGTAGCGGGTGACCTTGCGCACGTCGTAGAAGAAGCCGAAGCGGTCGCTCTCGGCGGCGACGTTGCGGGTGAAGGCGTTTCGGCCGTTGGCCCACCAGAAGCCGAAGCCCTCGCCGTTCAGGTAGCTGAGCGCCTCGTTGGGCGCGTTGGCTCCGGTGATGGTGAGCACGGAGAGGTTCTTGTCGAAGTGGGTGTAGGTCTCGGTGCCGTCCTCGAGGAAGAAGCCGCTGGTGAAGCCGCGGAAGCCGACGTTGTTGCGCAGCACGACGTGGTGGGTGCGGTGCACGACGTAGAACTTGTTGTGCGAATCGGTCACCGAGCAGCCCTCGATCATGAGGCCGCGGGCGGTCTTGCCGGCCATGTGGACGTGCACGGGGTAGCGGCCGAGCACGCCCTCCTTGCCGAGGCCGTCGAAACGCGCGAAGGCGAGCGAGCCGCGGGAGTGGGCGTTGAACATGGTGTGGCCGCGCTTGTCGCTCGAGGAGCGGTCGGCGGAGGTGACAACGACGGTGCGGGTGAGGTTGGCGACCTCGGGGAAGTAACCGCCGTGGCTCTGGTGCGAGTAGGTGAGGCCGGAGTTGAGCGTGAGGGTGCGGGTGGAGGTGTTGATCGCGGTGATGGTGCGCGTCTCGCTCTCGGGCGTCATCGAATTGCGGTAGCTCGGGGGATCGTCGGCGAAGTTGCTCTTGCTGTTGCGGGAGGCGACGACGAGGACCTCGTCGCCGACGGCCCAGTCGTTGATCGAGTCGGCCACGGTGATCGAGGTGGCGCCGGCGTTGGCGTTGGCGGTGAGGCGCGTCCAGGGGTTGGCGAGGGTGGCGCCCTGCATGACCCAGCGGCCGCCGTTGCAGAAGAGCGCGGGGTGGTCGGCGACGGTCTGGCCGGAGAGGGCGGCGAGGCGGATGGTGGCGGTGTAGGAGCGCGGGATCGGGGCGCCGGGCTCGCCGACGATGAGCGTGCCGGTATCGGGCGAGCCGGGCAGGGTGTCGGGCCCGACGGTGAGCACGCCGACGGTGAGGTGGGTGTTGCCGGTGGTGCGGAACCTGAGGGTGCCACGGATTTTCACCGTCTTTAGCGCGGCGGTGGAGGTGCTGTCGTAGGTGACTAGGCGGCCGGCGGGGATGACGACATCGTCGCCCGCGGCGGGGGCGCCGGCGGGCGACCAGGTGGCGGAGGCGGTCCAGTTGCCGTCGGCGACGGCGGTCTTGAGGGCGGCGAGCGCGGCGGGGCTGAGGCAGGCGGACGCGAGGAGCGCGCCCGCGAGGAGGCGGAGCGGGGTGGGCATGGGGTTTGGGGGATGGGGTTGCGGGGGAACGAGCAGGGCGACGCACGCGGTCTCGCGACCGAGGGGAGGCGTCGTGCCGGGGAGGGATGCGGGCGCGAGCGGCCGGCGCGAACCCGACGCGAGGCACATTGTTGCACGCGGGCGGATTCGTAGTTTTATGACGGATACGCGGGCGGAAACGTGGAGCGACGGGGCTCCCCCCCCGTGGATTTGGGGAATGGGCCCACCCGCCGGGGCGGGAGCCCCGTCGCTCCAAACGCAACACGCCGCGTCCGGTGAGGAACGCGGCGGAGAAACGGGAAGCTATCGGCGAATCAGCGGCGGCGACGGCGGGTGGCCGCGAAGCCGACGGCGCCGAGACCGGCGAGCGCGGCGAAGGCGGAGGGCTCGGGGATCACCGAAATCACGCCGGTGGAATAGAGGGAGCTGGTATCCCACTGCAGGCCGCCGGACAGGCTGGGCAACGAAACCGACGAGAAGGTGCCGGAGAGATCGCCGTCGAAGAGGTTGAACGAATCGCCGGCGTTGAAGCTGTGCGTGCCGGTGACGTTGAGCGTGCCGGCGAAAAAGAGCGCATTGGCGCCGGCGTCGATGCGGCCGAAGCTCGCCAAGCTGGAGATGCCGAGATTGAGCGTCTGGCCCGAGGCAAAAGTGGTGCTGGCGCCGCTCAGGGTAAGCGTGCCGGTGCCGAGCGAGAGCGTGCTGGAGCCGGAGATGGAGAGAGAGCCGAGGGTATCGGCGTTGTTGTTCAGGTTGAGGTGACCGCCGGAGAGCGTGACCGCGGTGCTGTTGTTGATCTGGTTGGCGTTGATGTGACGCACCTCGCCACCGCTGATGGTCAGGGTGGAGCCGCTGATGGCGTCGAGGCCGGCGGTCTTGGAGAGCTCGAGACGTCCTGCAGAAACCGTGGTGCCGGCGGTGTAGGTGTTGGCGGCGGTGCCGGAGAGGATCAGGACGCCGGTGGAGGTTTTGTTTAGCGCGGTGGCGCGGGTGCCGGACTGGTCAACGACGATCGAGGAGATGGTGAGACTTGCCGAGCCGGTGCCTGAGAGGGTCAGGGTGTTAATGGCGTTGGTGCCGCGCGCGTGGAGGTTGGTCGAGATCGTGTTTCCGGAGGCAGACGAGCTGTTGTTGAGAATCGTGGCGACACGCAGGCCTCCCGTCGCGCCGCCGGGGATGAAATCGTAGCTACCGGCGGTGTTGGTAAGCTCGAACGTCGATACGTCACGGGTGGTGTTGCCCATGCTCACCGAGCCGGGGCGGTTGGAGCCGTCGCCGAATTGCACCGCGGTGTTGTTCGCCGGGACGGCGGCCGGGTTCCAGTTGCCCGCGGCGCCCCACGCCCCGGTGGCAAGTGCGTTGGTCCAGATGGCCTGGGCGTTGGCGACGGAGGCGAGGGTCGCGGCGAAGGCGGCCGAGGCGGCGATGAAGCGGGGGGTAGGTTTCATGGATGATTTGTTGAGGATCAGGTCCGCATAAAACCCTCCCCCACCCCCGCCTCAACGGACCTGCCGCGCACATTGTTGCGTCGTTGCGTCGAGGGGCGGCGGCGGACAACAATGTGCGAAAGCCCCGAATAGCGGCCCTCCCCCGATCCGCGGATTATCGCTGCCGTTATGACCCCACCCCTCCCCGTTCCCGCGCGGAAAGCTCGCCGCGCTTTTACCCTGATCGAGCTTCTCACGGTGATCGCCATCATCGGCATCCTCGCCGCCATCCTGATCCCCGTCGCGGGCCGCGTGCGCGCCCAGGCCCGCGCCTCCCAGTGCGCCTCCAATCTGCGTCAGGTGCACATGGCGATCGCGCTCTACACCGACGAAAACAAGGGCCGCCTGCCGGGCGGCATCAACGACCGCCCCAACACCAGCGTGGCCGGCAAGGAGATCTTCCGCCGCATCGTGCCGCAATACGTCGCCTCCAATCGCGGCGATACCTACGGCGTCTCGCGCGACAAAAACTTCGTGCTCCAGTGCCCCGGGGCGACCTTCCCCGGCGCGCACGTGGACGAAGGCAGCTACGGCGCGAACTACAACATGCGCGTGGCGGCCGTGGGCGGCACCGCGGTGCTAAACAATGTGCGCCAGATCACCGCGCCGAGCCGCATGCTGCTCGCAGGCGACCGCGTCGTCATCAACTCCGAGTGGTTGACCGAGGTCGGCTCTTGGGCGCTGCCGGAGTTTCGTCACAACAACACCCTCAAGACGGTGTTCTTCGACGGCAGCGTGAAGACGCTCACGAGCACCGACCTCTCCACCAACGAGCTTTTCCGCGTGCAGTAAGTGCGCCCGGAGCGACGGGGCTCCCGCCCCGTCGGATCGGTTTTCTCCGCGTGCTTTGGTGATCGGGGCTTGAAACAAACCGCACGAGGCAGGAGCCCCGTGCCTCCATTGTTCTCGCGGCTCACACCCGGAGCGACGGGGCCCCCGCCCCGTCGGATCGGCTTTCGCGGGCCTGCGGCCAAACTACGCCGGGTGTGAGACGCGGCGTGGTTTGGTTTACGGTGCTTTAGACAAACCCCGCGGGGCGGGAGCCCCGTGCCTCCATCACTCGCGGCTCGCGCCCGTCGTCCTCCGAATCCGACCGCTACGGATTCACCGTGAGCAACGGGCGATTCGAGGCGGTGCCGTGGTTGCGGCTGTAGAAGGCGGCGCGGCCCGTGCCGCCGGCATTGGCCACGCGGAGCGTCAGCACCTTGTCGCCGGCCAGCGCGGTGTTGACCGCGGCCGTGACGTTGAAGGTCACCGTCGCCGCGGCGGCCTGCGTGTTGGTCGCGGTGGCGTCGGTCGCGGGCCGGTTGTTCCAGGTCACACCGCCCTCGGTCCACGAATCGTCGGCGCCGTAATAGACGCCGACGGTGATGCCGCTGTCGGCCGCGTAGCGCTTGAGGACCAGGCTGGCCGAACTGGCCGCGTTGCCCGTGTAGCCGGAGAGGTCGAACTTGAGCAGGCTGAATTTCTCGGTGGACGAGGTCTTGTAGGTTTCGAGCACCGCGTTGGAGCCGTAGTTGGTGCCGGCATTGGCCTGGTCCACGTGGCTGTCGGCGAGCGGGTTCACGGAGATCGGCGCGAGCGCGGCCTTGGGCCAGTTTTTATAGGTGTCGTAAACCGGCTGGTTCTCGACGTAGTTGGGAGACGAATACGTGCAGACGCCCGGCCAGCCGTTGCCGGGGGAGAAGCGGTAGTAGCAGGCGGTGAGCACGTGGTCATACATCCACTGGCGGTTGTCGTTGAGCAGGGCGATATACTGCGTCGCGGTCTTGCCGTTCACCTTGAAACCCCACTCGGAGACGATGCAGGGCTTGTTGCCGAAGAGCCCGAGCGCGGAGGTCATGATCGTGCGCTGCTGCGAGACGGTGTCGGTGTAGGGGTGGAAGCCGGCGTAGTGGCAGTAGTCGAGGTAGCCCTTGTTGGAGGAGTTGCGGTAGTCCATGTATTGCTTCGTCTCCCAGGTGTTCCAGGAGCGGCTGGTGCTGGTCCAGGAGGTGTTGCGCTGCCAGGCGGTCCACGAGGCGCCGAGGATCTCCTCCTGCCCGTTGGAGGGCACCGCGAAGGTGTCCCAGGCGGCCTTCAGCGCGCCGTTCACATAGAGCGCGGGGCCGTCGGCCGGGTTGGCGGGGTTCCAGTATTCGACGTTGTTGAGCTCGTTGAAAATCTCCCAGACGTCCACGGCGGCGAGCAGGCCGGAACGGGTCTTCAACCAGTCGAACACGCCCACGGCCTGCGCGTAGGTGGGGACGGTGCCGTTGAGGGTGTTGACGTGGAAGATGACCTTGAAGCCCTGGTTCTTCAACGAGACCGCTTGGGTGAGCGCGTTGCCGGAATTGTTGGAGGGCGTGTTCCAGTCGTGGACGTTGAACCAGACGCGCACCCAGCGCACGCCGAGGTCGTGGAGCTTGGGAATCGCGGCGCTGGTGTTGTCGGCGTAGCTGAGGTGCATGCCGTAGAATTCGTCTGGACCGACGGCGACCGCGCGTTGAGGCGCGACCGCTGCTAGAAGCGTGAAGAGGGCGACGGCGCGCAGGCCGAGGCCCGTGCACAGGGCACGAAGGGAGGCGATCATGGGGTTGGGGGTGGGGGTTGGGGCGCGGACAACGCGGGATCGAACAAGGGCGCGGTCCCGGCCGCGTGGCCGACAAGGCTGCGCCGCCGCGTCGGGCGGCTCGACGCGCGCCGCTTGCACATTGTCGCGTAACGCGGGCCTTGTGCCGTCGCGCCGCCGCTCGCAGAGCTACTTCGCATGCTTCCCCTGGCCCGCCTCCTCGTCGCGCTTCTGCTTCTCGCCGCACCGGCCGCGCAGGCCCGGCTCGATTTGGAGGCCGTGACCGCAGCCCAGCTCCAGTTGGACGAGGAGCGCGCCGGCGCGCTGCATGCGGCGGCGCGCGGCGACGTCGGCCGCTTGCTGGACTTGGTGAAGGCCCGCGCCGACGAGCGGCCCAACGTGCGCTACATCGCGGACGCACTCATCACTGCGCGCCGCCTCCACCGTCTCGGTGTCGCCCGCGCCCGCCCCGAACTCTCCGTCGCGGCCGCCGATCTCGCCGACCTCGCGGTGCGCACCTACCAGAACCCCGACGGCACCTTTAACGAATACGACCGCTGCACCTGGCTCACCCAGGACCAGCTCCACCGCACCATCCCCTGGGGCACCGCCTTTCACGGCCAGTCGATGCTGCGCACCCTCCGCGAGCTGCGGGAGGCATTGGGCGAGAAGCGCGCCGCCGACTGGCGCGAACGCCTTCGCCGCACCGCCACGTGGATCGACGGCAACCCGGTGCTCGACCGGCTCGTCTTCAACGCCGCCATCGACCTCGCAAGCCTGCTCTGGAAGATCGGCGACGAACTCGACGAAGAAGCGTTCAAACGTGCCGGACTCGCGACCGCGCATCGGCTGCTGGACCGACACCTCGAGCCCGAGCAGGGCTGGATCCGCGGAGAAAACAACGGCGTTTCCGGCTTTTACCAGCAGATGGGCATGGAGTTTATCGCCGACTTCGCCCGCGCCTCGGGCGACGCCCGCCTCCGCGAGGCGGTCTTCCGCTTCATGGACACCGTGGAGCTCTTCACGACGCCGACCTGGCAGTTCGCGGGCAATTTCGGCACGCGCACCCCCAGCCTCGGGCCCACACGTCCGGGGCTGGTCCTCGAGGCCGCCGCGCTGGGCCACGCCCGCGCCTCCGCCCGCGCCCGCAGCGCCATCCCGGTGGCTTGGACGGACGACCTCCAACTCTGGCGAGCCGCGCTTGCCACGCCCGCCGACGACACACCGGCGCCGCGCCCCGCTTTGGCACGCTTTCCCGAGATCGGCGGCACCGTGCTTCGCGGCGGCCTCTGGCAGGCCTGGTTTTTCAACTACGATAAATCGCTCTGGGCCCGCGGCTTCTCCGCGCTTTGGCACGCGAGCGACGACGCATGGATCTTCGGCACGCTGCAGTCGCTCCCCACCCAGGTGGAGAAGGCGAAGCTGCGGCTCGACGACACGAGCGACTTCGCGGGCTTCCCCCGCGTGCGGGTGAGCGATGGCGAGCGACACTACAATTCGCATCAACGTATCGACGACCTCGTCGCCGAAGACACTAACGTGAGTTGGAGCGAAACCCTTCGCGCTCGCGACGGGCAGGCCGGTGGCCGGCTCCAAGCGCGCCTCACGCTCGGCGACCCCGAGCTCGTTCTGCGAGTGGAACTCAGCGAGCTGGCCGGCCCCGCGACCTTGGATTTCCACTTCGCGGTGCCCGCCCCTTCTGGCCCGGAGCGGAAACCCGTTCCCGCCTCGGCCGTCGTCGAAGCCGAGACGGCGCACGAGGCGCGCGTGCGCGTTGGCGCCGCCACCTACCGCTTCCGGGTCCTCGAGGCGCCGGCGGGCAGTATGGTCGAGGCCGGCGTCGCGGCCGAGCGAGGCCTGCACACCGGCAACCTCGGCGGCCTGCGCGTCCGCGTCACGCCCCCGCCCGAGGCGCGCGCCCTCGTGCTACTCGTCGCCTGCGAAGCGCTGTGAGCGATTGGAGCGATGGGGCTCCTGCCCCGTCGGATTGGCGCGCGGTGCATGATCGCGAACCACACGGGGCGGGAGCCCCGTGCCTCCGATACGCTCGGCTCACGATCCCGGAGCGACGGGGCTCCCGCCCCGTCGGAACGATCTCCTCGCCTGCGCAAACCGCACGCTACGGCGCGCCGCGCTCGGCCAAGGCGCGTTCCACCACGGCCAGCGTTTCGCGATCCACCGTCACGATCGAGCCATGGCGAAGCACACGGGCGCGCTCGTCTTTCACCAGCTTGACCGGCTCGCCATAAGTCTCGCCGTCGGTCGAGGGCAGCGCCGCATAGCCGTGCCGGTCCTTGTAGAGGTCGTAGTAGAGCAGGTAGTCGCCGGTGCCGCGGCGCAAAAAAATCGCGCCCTCCGTAAAGGCGCCGGTCAAGGCACGCGGTCGCTCAAAGGGCCCGAGCGGCGCCGCGCCGCGCGCCTCGATCACATTTTTGTGCTCACGCCGCTCATCCTTGTAGAAGAGGCGATAGTCATCCGGGCCGCGCCGCACGATCTTTGCATCGATGACGTTGTGCCCCGGATCCCAGAAGCGCTCGGTCGGCGTGAAAACCTCCCAATCGCGGGTCGTGGTGAAGTAGAGGCGGTGGCTCCACGTCGCGGTCCACCACTCGTCTTGGTTCGCCGGCGGCACATAGTCGCGCCGCAGCGTGGAGGACCAGACGATCAGGGCGCGGTCTTCGTGCTGGTGAATGTGCGGCGCCCACACGTTTTTGAAATCCAGGTCGCGCTCGGGGTCGGCGACCCGCACATAGCGCTCGCCGCTCCAGTTCACCGCGTCGGCGGAGCGCGCGTAGCCAAAGCCCGACTCGCCGGTCGTCCACACAAGGTGAAACACGCCCGCCTCGTCGCGGTGCACGCAGGGATCGCGAAAGATGCCCCACTCTCCGATCGCGGGCCGATAAGAGCCGATGGCGAGGGTCCTCCAGGCGAGACCGTCTTCGCTCACATACAGATCGAGCCCTCCGCGATCGCTGCCGGGGAAGGCGAAGAGGAGATAGACCGAGGACAAGACGGCGCTGGCGCTCATGAGAAAGAGGAATCGGCAAACGTCACCCGAACAGCGAAACGGCGCGCGGGAGAGCGAGCTCCATTCCGCTCCAAGAGAGCCGCCATTCGGCATCCTGCGCACCGACGCTCGGCGGCGGATAGGAGACCACCTCGGGCGCGATCTCGGTTTCGCTCAGCTCAAGAGACCACGCCAGGCGCGCGCCGATGATCGAGTCCCAGGCGAAGTCGGCGGGTGCCCCTTCATGCCACGGCAACCACAGCCGGCCGCCACCCTCCTCGCAACGCACGCGAGGCGCGGGAGCCGCGAGCACGGGCGACGCCAGACCGAGGACGCGCAGCCGCGCGTGAAGCCGCGGCCCCACCAGGTCAATCCGGCCGCCGACCGAGAGCGACGTCTCGGTGCCGGCTGCAAGCTCGCGACCATCGACCACCACCCGCAGGCCTCCGCCGGGATGTTCCCAGAAAACCTCACCCCCGAGGCGGCAGCTTCCCAACTTCGCGACGGGAATGTAAGGATGAGCGTCGCGACCCGGAGCCAGGGTGGTCCCGGCGAGCACGCGAGGCCCCTTCTGCACCGCGTGCACGACGCCCGAGGCGAAGGCGTGACCGTTGTTGACCGTGCGGTAGCCGATCCGCCCAAAGTCGCCGCCGCCGGCCGGCCAATAGGCGATCACGTTTTGCCGCTGGCCCCAACCATCGTGACGGTTCACCGAGCCCAGACAGAACGCCGGCTCGAGATGGGTCGTGTAGATGACGAGCAAGCCGTCGCGTTCCTCGAAGGCGGGATCGGTGAACTCGGCTCGCCGGTCCGGATCCAAGGCGGTTTCCAGCTCTCCGGTCGGGGCGTCCGGCTCAAGCACCGCTCCCATGATCGCGCTCAGCGGCTCCTCGGCGGGGCGGGCCTCGAGGCGCAGGGGGCGGTCTCCGGCTAGCTTGGCCAACAACAGGCCCAACGTGGAGCGCGCGCTCCCCAGCCCGGGGTCGTAGGCGCGCGAATGCGGTCCGGCAACCAGCCCGCTGGGCGCGTGAAAGCGCCGGAGGATATGTCGCCAAAAAACGTGCTGCACCTCGCGCATCGCCGAGCGCGCCGGCTCGTCGGCGACCAACGCGTCGAAAGCCGCGAGGGCGGCGAGGCTGACGCCCGCATAGGTGGGGCTGAGGTATTCGGCGATGCGCCCGTCGCCGACCACCTTGCGACGGAGCTTTTCCACCCGCTCCCGCGCATAGACCAGCAGGTCCCGGTCGCCCGTCAGCTCGCCGGCGGCGAAGGTCACGAGCGCCCCTTTGAGCGCGATGTTGGTGTAGCCCACCGCGACATTGCGCCGCATGACGAAACGGGCGGCGCGATGCACCGCGGCGAGCAAGGCGTCCCGCAGCGCCGCGGGCAGGCGAGCCCCTTCGAAACGCAGGACCAAGAGCAGGGCCATCGCGTTGAAATCGGCCCAGTTGGGGTCGGGCGCGGGCCAGGTGTTGACGTCGAGGTCGGCGTAGTAGTGCCAGAGGCCGTCGCGCTCGCCTCCGTCCGCGCATTGGGCGGCGGCCACCTCCTCCAGGATGCGGAGCGCGCGCGCGTCGGGCCGCCCGCGGTCGAGGTAGAGGAGCAGATGCGCGAAGTAGAGCGATTCGCGCGTCGCGAACAAATCCGGCAAATCCTGGAAAGGCGCGCAGTGCGGATTCGTGCGCATGCGGCAACGCAGCAGCCCGCGGGCCGGGTCGTAGTCGGACGCGTGACGCGCCGCCAAGCGAGCGAGAAGGGCGGGGATGTCCATGGGCGGGTCAGGGTGTGATCAGCGCCAGCCCCGCCGGCGGGACGGCGAGTCGATGGATCCCTGCGACGAAAATGCTTCGCTCCTCGGCGACAATCCGGCCGAGACAGTCGTAAACGCGCAGCGTCCCTTCGAGAGGAGGTGTGGCGAGTTCGAAGACGACCCGGTCCGCGCGGGTGCCGTTCACCATGGCCAGCACGGTCGGCTCTTCGGTGATCGTGGCCACCGCGTCGTCGTGCCACACCACGACATGACGGCGCTCCAGCGAGGCGCTCACCACCGGGTAATGGGTTTCCGGGTGCGTCGGGCGCAGCTCGCCGTCGAGCAGCACCTCGCGCCACTCGCGCCAAAATCCGAGCCAATGGCGCAACATGGCGAGGTGGGCCGGCGGCACGCGGTCGAGGCGCACCGAGATCTGCGGCACGGCGAAGAGCACGTTGAGCAACTGCAACGCGGCCGATTCCACGGGGTCGTCCGGATGCCACATGAGCATGTCGGCGTGCGCGGCGGTGGTGTCGCAGAGCAGGCGGATGTCGAGCACGCTCACGCGATTGCGCAGCGAGTCGTTGGGGCAATCGTTGGCCCGGAGCAGATTGCCGTAGCGGCGCATGCGCGGGCCGACGTAGGTCTGCCGAAACTCGATGAGGATGTCGGGCCGCAGCGCGCGCAGGCGATCGGTCGCCTCGGAAAGCAGTCGGTCCACGGCGACCATGACGTCGGCGATGTCTCGCCCATCCACCGCGGCGTGGATCTTCGTCTGCGCGGGATCAAAGCGGTCCACGAAGTCGAGCTTCAAGCCATCGAGCCCCCACTCGCGCACCGCGGTTTCCCAGGTGTTGATCAAAAACTCCCGCACCTCGGGGAAACGCGGATCGAGGACGGAGGCGTGCAGGCGATCGATGTGATAAAGGCATTTGCCGGCGAAGCGCGCGTGGTTCTTCGCGTGGATGCCGATGAAAGGCACCGAATACCAAAGCAGGTAACGCAGCCCGATCGCCTGCACGCGCGCCACGTGGGCGCGCATGTCGGGGATGCGCGCGGGCGAGACCTCCCAGTCGCCGCACCACGCGTAGCCGCGGTTCGCGTCGTCGGTCTGCCAACCGTCGTCCACAATGATCGCGGCGCAGCCGAGCTCGCGGGCCCGCGCCGCCTCGGCCTCGAGCTGCGCCGCGGTGAAGTCCTGATGAAATGAATACCAGGTCGAATACATCGGCTCGCGCCCGGCGGGAGGCACGGGCAGGGGCGTGTTGCCCGGCTGGCCCGCCCACCAGCGCGCCACGTCGCGGAGCGCCTCGTGATAAGGCCGGAGACGGGTGTCAACGCGCAGAGTCATCGCGTAGCGCTGGGCGACCGGGGAAGGCGCGTCGAAGAGAGCGACTTCACATTGGAACTCGCCGGTCTCCTCGCGCACGCCGGCGCGAAGCCGCGAGGGCGCGAGCACCTCGTCACTGGCGAAGGTGAGGCGATTCTCTCCCGAGTAGGCATGCAGACAAACCACCGGCGCCTGCGAGGTCGCCTTCGATTCGAAGGGCGGCGACCAATCCATGCGCACGCCCTTGTAGAAGCCTGCGCCGGGCGTCCAGCACGCGTGGATGTCCACCGAGGGGTGCGTGAACGTCAGGGCACAGGCGGGCGGCGGCGCGGGCTCGTCGCGTTCCAGCACAAGCTCCACCCGCTCCACCCCGGGCTCGCACGGTTCGAGTCGCACAAGGAGCGAGGCGCGCCAGCCCTCGGGCGCGGCGCAGCGCAGATAAAAGACGTGGCGGGCGCCGGCGGCAGTCGCGAGAGTGGGGTGTTCTGGCATCGGAAAGGGAAACGGAAGGAGGCACGGGGCTCCCGCCCCGTGCGTGCGCGGTAGCTCAACGAGCCCGACAGGGCGGGAGCCCAATCGCTCAGGTGGTGCTCAAGGCGCGGGCTCGGCCGGCTTCGCCGCCGCCTCGGGGGCGACCGGCACCACCGGCACGAAGGTGAGTTCCCAGAGCCGCACTTTCGCGCGCGCCGCGGTGCCGCTGAGCTGGTAGGTGACGATGTTCGTCCCGGCCACGAGCTGCACCACTCCGTGTTGCATCGTGCCGGCGAGCGGGACCAGCGGCCCATCGGTAAACTCGTTAATGATCAGCCGCGCGCTGCCAGGATCCTCCTGGTTGAAGAGTCGCGTGGTGGCGCGGTAGGCGCCCGAACGAGGCGCCACCACCGAGAAAGAGACGAGATCGTCACCCGTCGTGGGGATGTAGAGCAGATAGCGGTCCTTCTTCACTTGCGAAGGAATCACACGCCCCGGGGGTCGCTCGCTGAAGGGCTGATCGGCGAGGATAAGAACGAGCGAGCCCGGCGGTGGCGGCGGCGCTGGCTGAGCCGAAAGCGCGGGCGCGGTGCAGACCGACCCGGCGAACAAAAGAGCGAGGGCAAGAAGGACGCGGGGCATGCGGGAGGTGTTGCCCCACGGCGCGTGCGGAGGCGAAGCACGCCCCGCGCAAATTGTTGCGGACCGAGCTTACGCGGGCACGGGCAAGGCCCCGGGCATGGCGCGGCGCGGCGGCAGCAGATCCTTGGTGGACAAGGCGGCGATCGCGAAGAAGCCCGCGGCCTTGAGCGCGAGCACGGTCGCGAGGTAGTTCGCGTCGCGGCCCAGCCAATACAGCGCGCCCCACGACAGCAGCGCGCCCAGGCCGAGCTCCGCGCAAGTGACACCCGCGAAAAGCGTGCGGCTGCGCCGCCGCCGCACGAGCCCGCGCGCGTCCGCCGCCGCGCCGCCCTTGGGCGTGCGCACGAACTCGCCGCCGCGCGTCAGGAGGCCCTCGATCACCGCCGCCGTGCAGGTGACGCTCATC
>JAUWBD010000120.1 GCA_030605125.1 Verrucomicrobiota bacterium
GGGGCTGCGGCGGGGCGGGGTGGCGCGGGCGTGGGCCTCGCGGGCCTGGGCGAGCCATTCGGTGGCGAGCGGGGTGGCGGGGCGGTAAAGGGCGCGCTCGGTCTCGATCCAAAGGGCGGCCCAGACGGGGTCGGGCAGATCGCGCGCGGTGGGGGTGGCGGCGGGGAGATCGAAGAGGGCGCGGGTGGCGTGCTGCCAGGCGAGGAGGTCGGCGTCGGAGGCGGAGGACGCGAGGCGGCCGAGAATTTGCCGGAGCTCGGCGTGCGCGGCGCGGCGCGCGCGGAGCGGATCGCGGAGGCGGGCGTGGCGGGCGGCGAGGCAGAGCCAGAGCGTGGCGGGGATGAGGAGCGCGAGGAGCATCCAGGCGAGCGGGCGCGGCCAGGCGGCGAGCGGGGCGGAGGCGGCGGGCAGTCGCGCGAGCGGATCGGAGGGCAGGGGGGCGACGCGGGCGGGCGGGGCGGGCGTCGGGAGCGGGGCCTCGCCCGCGGAGGCGAGCTCCGGCGGCGCGCCGTCGTCGGGCGTGGGGATCGGGGCGGGGGTGGAGGCGGCGGCGGTGACCTCGATGGTGACGGGATCGGTGCGGAGGGTTCGGTAGGCGCCGGTCTCGGGATCGAAGACGGAGAGCGTGTAGGGGCCGAGGGTGGTGCGGCCGGGCTTTTGCGGGATGAGGACGAGGTCCTCGGCGAGGGTGGCGTCGAAGAGCGAGTCGTTGCGCTGGGTTTTTTGGGCGCGGGGATTGACGACGCGGAAATCGCGCGAGAGCGAGCGCGGGCGGAGTCGGTCGATGGCGGGCCAGTTGCCCTCGCCTTCGAGGGTAAGGGTCCAGGTGATCGGCTCGCCGACGGAGGCGGTCTCGGGGACGACGCGGGAGGAGAGGGTGAACTTGCCGACGGCGCCGATAAAGTCGGCGGGGGCGGGGCTCGGGAGCGGGTTGATCGCGAGGCGGGCCGGCGTGGTGGTGAGGGTGAATTGCTCGAAGGCGGGCTGGCCGAGCATGAAGAAGGAGCCGGCTTGGCCGGTGGGGAGGTTGACGAGCTGGGTGGCGGCGGGGATGGCGAGGTAGGTGCCGGCGGTGGTGGCGGGGGCGACGGCGCGGGTGTTCATGCCGACGAGCGCGCGGGGTTGTCCGTTGACGCTGGTCTCGGCGACGCCGGGGCGGGACCACTCGTCGGCGACGAGGGGGGCGGGGCTCCATTCGAGGGGGCCGCCGAGGATGCTGTTGGTGAAGTAGCGGCGCTCGACCTCGAGGCGGAACTGGAGGGGGAAGACCTGGCCGGCCCAGACGGGGGTGGTGGGCAGGTCAAAGCGGGCGACGGCGATCTGGTCGAGGGAGACGCCGGATTGGCCGACGGTGGCGGCGGCGAGGCGGAAGCCGGCGGCGGGGACGGTGAGCGTGCCGGCGCTGGTTTCGACGGAGAAGGCGGGGATGCGCACCTCGCCGTCGGGGCGGGTGGGGCGGACGTTGTAGGTGTAGGTGATGGTGCGGCGGCGGACGGGCTGGGAGCCCATGCCGAGGTTGAAGGAGCTTTGTTCGCTGCGGCCGGGGTTGCCGAGGAAGGAGAGGCCGTCCACGACGGGGAGGGCGGGGGTGGCGCGAGGCTCGGTGTCCTCAAACACGAGCGAGAGCTGCGAGATCTGGTCGCGGGCGAGGGTGCCGGAGGCGGGCTCCCAGCGGGCGGACTGGGCGCGCACGAGGGGACCGATCAGGAAGACGAACAGGAAAAGGGCGCGCGCCCAGAATGACGAATGACGAATGACGAATGACGAATGGCGAGGCATGTAGCGCGATGGTTCGTTACCAGGTTTGGCGGCGGGGGGCGGGGCGGTCGCGGGCGTCGGGCGGAGTCTCGGCCTCCTGCATCAGTTGGAAGAGGCGGGCGGGGGCGTCGGACTCGCGCACGCGGTCGAGGCGTTGGCGGGGGACGGCGAGGGCGGGGTCCTGCGCGGCGGGGTCGTCGGCACTCTCGCGGTCGCCGGAGCGGCCGGAGGCGGAGACGCCGCCGGCTTGCTGGGCAGGCTCGTCGGCGGAGGGCTCGGGGGACTGGTCGGCCTGGCCGGGATCGGCAGGCCGGCCGGGAGAGGGCTCGTCGGCGGGGGAGGGTTGCTGCGCGGATTGATCGGCTTGATCGGAGCGGTCGGGCTGATCCGACGACTCGGGCTGATCTGACGGCTCGGAGGGAGCGGACTGATTCTGCTGATCTTGCTGATCCTGAGGCGGCGGCTTTTGCTGCTGCGGCTGCTGCTGGTCCTGTTGATCGCGGGGAGGCGGTTCGAGGAGGCGTTCGAGGCGTTGGCGGAGGGCCGGCCAATCGGCGGCGCGCGCGTCGGTGCGCTGGCCGGCGGCGACGGCGGCGAGGGCGTCGCGGACGGCGCCTTCGGGGAAAGGGGCGGAGGAGGCGCGGGCTTGTTCGCCCTGCTCGGCGGTGAGGGTGGCGAGGCGGGCGAGATCGGGGGCGGAGAGGGCGTCGGCCCCGGCGAGGCGGGTGACGAGGGCGACGAGCGGATCGGGCTCGGCGGCCGAGCGGGGCGCCAGGGCGAGCGCGGCGGAGGCGGCGAGCGCGAGGGGGAGGGCGCGGACGATCGGCGGCGGCATGGGGCGTAGTTTGAGTTTGGATACGCGGTTGGGGCGCGGGACGACGGGGAATTCGCGCAGGAGGGAGAGGGCGAGAAGGAGCAGGGCGGGCGCGAGAAACCACGCGAAGAGCTCCTCGCGGCGGGGGGCGGTCTCGGTGGCGACGCGGGCGGCGCGGCCGCGGGCGATGGTGTCGGCGAGGAGGGCGGGCAAGTCCACCCAGGCGGAGGCGTCGCGGTAGGCGCCGCCGGTGACGCGGGCGAGCTCCTGGAGGGTGGCGGATTCGAGGCGGGAGAGGACGACGGCGCCGCGCTGGTCCTTGACGAAGCCACCCTCGCCGTCGGGGACCATGGCGCCGGCGGGGGTGCCGAGGCCGAGGGCGAGGACGCGCACGCCGCGCTCGGCGAGCTGGCGGGCGAGGGGGCGCCAGGAGTCGTCCTCGGATTCGCCGTCGCCGAGGATGACGAGGTAGCGGTCGGGGCGATCCTCGCCGGCGGCGGGGTCGGGCCCGAAGGCTTCGTCGGCGACGCGCAGGAGGGCGGCGTAGTCGGAGCCGGCGGCGGGGATCATGTCGGGGCCGAGGTCGTCGAGGAAGGTGCGGAAGATCTCGTAGTCGGCGGAGAGGGGGCTTTGGAGAAAGGCGGTGCCGGCGAAGGGGAGGAGGCCGAGGCGTTCGCCGCGGAGCCGGTCGGCGAGGTCGCGCACGAGGAGCCGGGCGCGGGCGAGCCGGTTGGGCGGGACGTCATCGGCCAGCATGGAGCGGGAGACATCCACGGCCACGAGGACATCGCGTGACTCGGTGTAGGCGGTGGCGGCGATGGTGGCACCCTGGGGGCGCGCCAGCGCCGCCACGAGGCAGGCAAGGGCGAGTGCGGCGGTAATGGGGCGGCGCTGGAAGGACCAATGACCGATGACCAATGACCAATGGCGGAGGGTGGCGCGGGGGATCTTGGGGTGGGTGGAGGCCGGGGAGGGGGCGCGGCGGAGGGCGGCCGCGAGGAGGAGCGCGGCGGGGAGGAGCAGGAGCCAGAGGAGTTGCGGATGGACGAAAGTCATCACGTGGCGGAGCGGCGGAGCAGGGGCAGCGCGGCGAGGAGGAGAAGGAGGGCGGAGGCGGCGGCGGGCCAGGGGAAGAGCTCGGTGGCGAGGACCTGGCTGGTTTGCTGGAAGGTGATTTTCTGGGCGCGGTCGATCTCGGCGAAGGCGGCGTTGGCGGTGTCGGAATCTTCGGCGCGGAAGTAGCGGCCGCCGGTAAGGGCGGAGATGTGGCGGAGGGTGGCGGGATCGAGGTCGGCCATGACGCGGGTGGTGCCGACGCGGCGGCCTTGTTGGTCGAAGGCGGGGAAGGGGACGAGGCCGTCGCGGCCGACGCCGATGGTGAAGACGGGGACGCCGCGGGCTTTGGCGAGGGCGGCGGCCTGCTCGGGGGTGAGGGTGCCGCGGTTGTTGGCGCCGTCGGTCATGAGGATGACGAAGGCGCCGGCGCGGGAGGCGTCGGACTGGGAGCGGGCGCGTTCGAGGCGGGAGAGGGCGAGGCCGAGGCCGTCGCCGATGGCGGTGCCGTCCTCGATGAGGCCGATGCGGAGGCGGTCCACCTGGCGGGAGAGCCAGGCGTGGTCGTGGGTGAGGGGGGCGAGGGTGTAGGCGCGGCCGGCGAAGGCGACGAAGCCGATGCGGTCGGAGGGGCGGCGGCGGATGAAGGATTCGATGACGGGGCGGAGGGCGTCGAGGCGGTTGACGCGGCGGCCGTCGAGGGAGACATCCTCGGCATACATCGAGGTGGAGAGGTCGATGGCGATGACGATGTCGTAACCCTCGCCGCGGATGGAGCGGGTGTCGTCGATGCGCTGGGGGCGGGTGAGGGCGAGGACGAGGAGGCAGAAGGCGGAGCCGGCGAGCAGGACGGGCCAGCGGCGGGCGGCGGGGCGGCGGGCGGGGGCCCAGGCGGCGGCGTGGGGTATCAGGAGAACGGATACGGGGCGGCGGCGGCGCAGCCAGGCGAGGAGCGGGAGAAGGAGGAGCGCGAGCAGCCAGAGGGGCTCGGCGAGGTGGTGGGCGGGCCAGAGCGGGAGGGGGAGGGGCGGGGTGATCTGGGAGAGGGGCGGCACGGTGGTGGGCGGACGGGGCGGGCTGAGCGGACGAATCTTTCAGCGAGCTTCGCGGCGGCGGAAGAAGCGGACGAGGGAGTCGAGGCGGTTTTCGTCGGTGCCGACGACGTGGCGGCCGAAGGGATCGGGGAACCAGGCGGCGAAAGAGGCGTCGCGGGCCTCGCGCCAACGGGCGTGGGCGACGCGCTCGGCGTGGCCGCGGCCGAGGGTGACGAGGCGGCCGGAGAGCGGATCGTAGGCGGTGAGGTCGCCGGCGGTCTCGGGGTAGGCGCGATCCCAGGGGTCGTCGATGCGGAGGCCGAGCAGGGTGTGGCGGCGGGCGAAGGCGGCCCAGCCCTCGGGGACGGGGCGGGCAGGGTGGTCGGAGAGCCAGACGACGATGGTGTGGCGGGGCGTGAGCGCGCTGAGCGCGCTCAAGTTGAAGTTTAAGAGGGGAGATGAAGATGAGGTCAGCGGGGGCGGCGGGGCGGCGAAGAGGCGGGCGGCGAGGTGATGGATCGGGCCGCGGCCGTGGACGGGTGGAGTGAGCGAGCGGCCGTCGGGGCGGAGGTGGGCGAGGCCGATGCGGTCGCGGTTGACCGAGGCGAGGAGGAGCAGGAGGCCGGCGAGTTCGAGGAGGGCCTCGCGGCGGGTGGCGGCGCCGGAACCAAACTGGAGCGAGGGGGTGTCCTCGAAGACGAGCAGGACGGTGACCTCGCGCTCTTCGATGAACTTTTTGCGGTAGGGCTCGCCGAGGCGGGCGGTGACGTTCCAGTCGATGTCGCGGACGTCGTCGCCGTAGGCGTATTTGACGACCTGGTCGAACTCCATGCCGCGGCCGCGGAAGGCGGAGCGGTAGCCGCCGCCGAGGGAGGTCTCGACGGCGTGGCGCACGCGCCATTCGAGGCGGCGTAACGTCGCGAGCGGGGCGGACGGCGGCGGGGCGGGCGGCGACTCGGGCGAGGTGGTCGGGATCGGTTCGGACATCAAGGGCGCGACGTAATGACGAATGCCTAATGACGAATGCCTAATGTCGTTTAGCGCGTTCGCGGCGCTGGTTTGACATGACGCATGGAGGGGCGCGACGGCTCAGGTGCCGGTCGGCATGGGCGTCAGGGCGAGGACTTGGGAGACGATGCTGTCGGCGGTGAGGTTTTCGGCCTCGGCCTCGTAGGTGAGGCCGATGCGGTGGCGGAGGACGTCGGGCGCGAGTTCTTGCACGAGCGTGGGGGCGACAAAGTCCTGGCCGCGCAGCCAGGCGAGGGCCTTGGCGGCCTGGTAGAGGGCGAGCGAGGCGCGGGGGGAGGCGCCGTAGGAGACGTGGCGGGCCTTGCCGTTGGGCGAGGGTTTGGCGAGGTCGCGGGTGGCGCGCACGAGCGAGAGGATGTAGGCCTGCACGGCGGGGGCGACGTGCACGGCATCCACCTCGGCGCGGAGGGCGAGCAGCTCCTCGCCGGAGGAGACGGGCTGGAGGGCGGGGGCTTGGGTAACCTGGCCCCAGCGGGTCATCATGGCGGTCTCGTCGGCGAGCGAGGGGTAGTCCACGAGGAGCTTGAAGAGGAAGCGATCGGTCTGGGCCTCGGGGAGCGGGTAGGTGCCCTCCTGCTCGACGGGGTTTTGCGTGGCCATCACGAAGAAGGGCTTGGGCAGGGGGTGGGTGTCGCCGCCGAGGGTGACCTGGCGCTCCTGCATGGCTTCGAGGAGGGCGGATTGGACCTTGGCGGGGGCGCGGTTGATCTCGTCGGCGAGGACGAGGTTGGCGAAGACGGGGCCGCGGTGCGGGGTGAAGGCGGCGTCCTGCGGGGAGAAGACCATGGTGCCGACGACGTCGCTGGGGAGGAGGTCGGGGGTGAACTGGATGCGCTCGAACTGCACGCCGAGGGCGGTGCCGAGGGATTTGACGAGGAGCGTCTTGGCGAGGCCGGGCATGCCTTCGAGGAGGACGTGGCCGTTGGCGAGGAGCGCGAGGAGGAGGCGCTCGATGACGTCGTCCTGGCCGATGACGGCCTTGGCGATTTCGGCGCGGAGTTTGGCGGACCAGACGGGACCTTGTGACATGGAGGATAAAACGGGGGATTTGGGACTCGCGGGAAAGAGGGAGGTTGCGTTGGTTGACGAAAATTGCCGGCGGATGGATTTACCAAACAAAATTCAAGGGCGGCTGGACGCGCTGGGGGTGCTGCCCGGCGACGTGATGGAGACTTTTATCCGCGGTTCGGGGGCGGGAGGGCAAAAAATCAACAAAACCTCCTCCACGGTGGTGCTGCGGCATGGGCCGACGGGGACGGAGGTGCGTTGCCAGGCGGAGCGCAGCCAGGCGGCCAACCGGGCGCGGGCCTGGGAGTTGTTTTGCGAAAAGCTCGAGGCGCGGGTGCGCGAGGCGGAGGCGGCGCGGCGGGCGGCGGCGGCGAAGGCGCGGCGGAAAAACCGGCCGCGGAGCGCGAGGCAGAAGGCCCGGCTCGTCGCGGAAAAACGAATACGCGGCGGGATCAAGGCGGCGCGCCGGCGGGTGGACGAGGGCCAGGCTAGCTGACCTGGCGCCGGTTGGCGGGCGCGGGGCGGAGGAGCGAGGCGATGGCGGCCTCGAGCTCGGGCAGGGTGAAGGGCTTGGCGAGGAACGCCACCCGGGGGCGACGAAGCAGATCGGCTGCGGCCGAATCCTGGTTGGTGTAGCCGCTGATGAGAAGGACGGGCAAGTCGGGGCGGAGCACATCGATGCGCTCGAGGAGCCGGGCGCCGCCGAGCCCGGGCATCGTGAGGTCGATGATGGCGAGGTCGTAGTCGCGGGGGGCGGCACGGAGCCGTTGCAGGCCCGACTCCCCATCGGCGCAGGCATCGACGGAGTGACCGCGGGTGCCGAGGAGCGAGGGGGTGGTGTCGCGGATGGCGGGATCGTCGTCCACGAGGAGGATGCGCAGGCGAGGAGGCACCGGACCGGAGGCGCCGCCGGGGGCTTGGGCGGCGGAGGCGGCGACCGCTCCCGCGCCGACGACGGGAGCGACGGGGAGGAAGAGCCGGAAGGTGGTGCCGGCGCCGGGACGGCTTTTCACCTGGAGGGCGCCGGCGTGGCCGCGGACGATGCCAAGCACGGCGGCGAGGCCGAGGCCGCGGCCGGTGAATTTGGTGCTGAAGAAAGGATCGAAGATGCGGGCGACGGTCTCGGCGTCCATGCCCTTGCCGTTGTCGGAGATCTCGATGCTGGCGTAGTCGCCGGGAGGCAGATCGGGGGAGAAGACGCAGGTGGCGAAGAGGGCGGCGTCGCCGCGGACGACGCGGGTGGAGATCGTAATCTCGCCTTCGCCATCCACCAGGGCCTCGGAGGCGTTGAGCACGAGGTTCATGATGATCTGTCGGATCTGGACGGGATCGGCGACGACGCGAGGCAGGCCGGGCGCCAGGTCGAAGCGAAGGCGGGCGCGGCGGGCGAGGGAGAGCTTGAGGAGGTTGGTGGTGTCGCGGGCGAGTTCGCCGAGGTCGATGGGTTGGACGGTGAGCCGTCCGCGGCCGGCGTAGGCGAGCATCTGGCGGCAGAGGTCGGCGGCGCGATGGGCGGCGGTCTCGATGCGGGCGAGGGAGTCGTGCGCGGGGTCGCCCGGAGGGAGCTGGGCGCGGGCGAGGCCGGCGTGGCCGAGGATGCCGGTGAGGAGGTTGTTGAAGTCGTGGGCCACGCCGCCGGCGAGGATGCCGAGGCTCTCCAGTTTCTGGGTCTCGAGGAGCTTGCGCTCGAATTTGCGGTGGGCCTCCTCCGCCTCGCGCAGGTTGGTGATGTCGGTGGCGATGCCGGCGACGGCGTAGATGGCGCCGTCGGCGCGGCGGAGCGGGAACTTGGAGACGATGAAGATGCGGCGGCGATCGGCGACCTCGAGCACGTCCTCGAAGGATTCCGTCTCGCCGGTGGCGAGGATGCGGGCGTCCTGCGCCTGCATGCGCTGAACGGCTTCGGGGGGGTGGATGAGATCGTCGGTGAGCCCGAGCAGGTCGTCGCGGGAGCGGCCGTAGCACTCGGCGAAGGCGAGGTTGACGAGCTGGTAGCGATAGGAGGCGTCTTTTACCCAGATGATGCTGGGGTTGTGGTCGATGATCGAGTGGAGGAGGGCTCGGCTGTCGGCCAGCTGCGCGGTGCGATCGGCCACCTCCCGGCGGACGAGCTCGGTCTGGCGGCGCAGGGTGTCGAGGTGGACGATCGAGAGCAGCGTGAGCAGGCCACCGCCGAAGAGGGAGAAAAACGGCGCGAGGCCGCGGCGTTCCCGCATCCAGTCGGCGCGCGGCCGATAATAGACACGCCAGAGGCGGCCGCCGAGGTGGAGGTCGCGGATCAGGGTGTTTGCGGTGACGAAGTCCGGCGGCGGCGGGTTCAGCGTCGCAGGGAGGCGGGTGTCGCCGATCTGGGCGAAGAGCTGGACGGGCGAGGTGGTGACGTCGGCCAGGAGAACGTCGAGGATCGGGTGGACGGCGATGTTCCAGGCCTCGTTGAGCATGGTGTCGAGGCGAAGCACGATCTGGAGGTAACCTGGACCGCCGAGGGGGGGCGGCAAGGCGGGCTCCTGACGATCGGCGACGTAGGTGGTGAGAACGATCCCTTCCCCGCCCTGGACGAGGTGGACCGCGCGCGTGAGGATGATTCTGCCGGGGGCGGACTTGGCCACGGCGAGGTCCTCGGCGGTGGGGCCGGTGAGGATGTCGTAGCCGTGGGTGATCTCGTTGCCCGGCAGCGGGTGGACGTAGGCGATGATGCAGAAGCGCTCTCGGCCGGCCGGAGCTTGTTCGGGAGCCAAGGCGACGACGGAGCCGTCGGCCAGGCGATGACGGAGCGTGAAGTCCGATCCGAGAACCTGGCGGGCATGGGCGACAAGCGCGGGCAGCTCTTCGCGCGAGGCATCGACCACCCATTGGACGGCCTGGATGCCCGCGACGCGGCCGAGCGTCTCCTTGGCGGCGCGTTTGAACTCGGCGGGGGTGAAATCCTCGGAGTTTTCGACGAGCAGGCGCAGTGCGTAGAGCGCCGAGTCGTATTCACGCAGGCCTTGGGCGAGGAGGTCGTGCCGGAGCGAGACGCGGCGCTCGATCTCGAGCCGGATCTGGGCGGCCTCCGTGAGGTGGAGGTAGGCGGCGATCGCGAGCGACAGCGAGGTGCCGATCACGCCCGCGAGGACGAGGCCAAGGCGTCCGCGAAGGGCGGGCGGGAGTTTTTCGGCGAAGTTGGGCTGCATCTGCTCGGCGGCGACGTCCGGAAAATTAGTCTATTTCTCGCGCGAGGCGAGGGGCATCGCGCGGCCGGTCGGCGAGGCGACGGCGGCGGGCCGGGGCGGCTCAGGCGTCGGCGGAGGCGGGGGTGGCGGCGGACGCGCCGCGGGCGGCGGGGGTGACGCCCTCGGCGGAGAGTTCGCGGAGCAGGGTGCCGAGGTAGGGGATGAGCTGTTTCTTGCGGCTCACGATGCCGGGCAGGTCAAAGATTTCGTCACCTTCGACGGCGGGGTAGGTGATGCGCTTGGCGATCTCGGGGTCGCCCTTGAGGAGGAGGAGCGAATTCTGCGTGTTGATGTCGGTGATGAGCAGGCAGGCGAAGCAGAGTTTTTCGCCGGTGCAGAGGTCGTCGAGCGCCTTGGCCAGGCCCTTGGCGTGGTGCCAGAAGTTGCCGAAGCCGAGCTCCTCCACCTGGGAGACGGCGAAGCGCACGCCGTCTTCGTCGTAGATCTTGAAGTCGGAGCGCACGACTTTCTCGGGCGGGCTGGCGAGGATGACGGAGCCGGAGCTGAAGATGAGGTCGGCGAGCTGGCGGGCATCGACGCCGGCGAGGCGGGAGAGCCAGGCGAGGAGCATGGCGTCCTTCTCGGTAGAGGTGGGGCTCTGGAGGTTGAGGGTGTCGGAGATGATGCCGCCCATGAGGATGCCGGCGATCTGGGGCGTCGGGGCGAGGCCGTCGCGGCGGAAGAGCTCGGCGACGATGGTGCAGGTGGAGCCGACGGGGTCGTTGATGAAGAGGATCGGCTGTTGGGTGGCGAGGGAGCCGAGGCGGTGATGGTCGAGGATCTCGGTGATGGTGACCTCGTCGGCGCCGGAGACGGCCTGCGTCATCTCGTTGTGGTCCACGAGGACGAGGCGGGTGCGGGAGGGGCGGAGGATGTCGGTGCGGGTGAGGATGCCGAGGAGGCGGCCGTCGTCGCCCAGGACCATGAAGGCGGGGGTGTTGTTGCTCGCGACCTTCTTGCGCAGGTCGGAGAGGCGGAGGTCGGGCGAGAGGGAGGCGAATTTCCGCTCGGTGAGGCGGTCGAGCTTGGTGGCGGAGCGGACGACCCAGGCGGAGGTGGCGGTGTCGTAGGGGCTGATGATGAGGGCGACGCCCTTGGCGCGGGCGGCCTGGACGACCTCGTCGTCGGCGGGCAGGTTGCCGGTGATGACGAGGAGGCGCACGCCCATCTCGATGGAGCGGAGCTGGATGTCGCGGCGGTCGCCGACGATGATGATGGATTGCTCGGGGAGGATGCCGTCGCTGTGGGCGGCCTTGCCGAAGGAGCGCACGTCCATGGCGCCGACGCGGACGAAGAGTTCCTGCTCGCGGGCGGGGTCGGGGAGGTGTTCGACGCGGGCGCGGAGGGCGCGGACGATGTGGGTGAGGGAGGTGTGGACCTTCCTCATTTCGCGGAGGGCGCGGACCTTGGGGACGAAGAAGCCGCCGAGCTGGAAGATGGAGACGGTGCCGACCACGCGCTGGTCGGGCGAGAGGACGGGGAGGACGCGGACGTCGTGCTCGTCGATGAGCTCGAGGGCCTCGGCGCAGGTGGCGTCCTCGGGCACGGTGACGACGTCGGTGACCATGACGTCGCGCACGCGCGGGGTGACGTCGGTGAGGAGGACGGGGAGGGGTTGCTGAAAGCGCTGGAGAATGGCGTCGATGCGGGCGTTGGAGTTGCCGGCGCGGGCGGGGATGTAGCCGTAAAGTCCACGGGCCTCCTTGTAGGCGGCGTAGGCGATGGCGGCGCAGACGGAGTCGGCGTCGGGGTTCTTGTGTCCGATGATGTAGGTGGGCGTGGCGGCGGCCGAGGACATGGAGTGGGCGGGAGAGGCAAGCGGGGCGAAAAGCGGGCGTAAAGCCCGGGGGCGGAGCGTGGTTTCCGGGGCTGGCGCTCCGGGATTCCTCCGGTGACGGTCAGAAGATGAGGTCGGGGGGCACGTTGGCGAGGGCCTCCTCGATGGTGGTGAGGCCGAGCTTCACCTTGAGCATGGAGTCCTGGTGGAGGGTTTTCATGCCGTCCTTCATCGCGATGCGCTTCAGCTCGGCGACCTCGGCCTCCTTGTTGATGGCCTCGGTGAGGGCCTCGGAGTTTGTCATGAGTTCGTGGATACCGACGCGGCCCTTGTAGCCGACGCCGTTGCAGGCGGGGCAGCCCTGGGGGTTGGCCTTGAAGATCTGGCCGGACCAGCCGAGCGCTTTTTCGAGCAGGTCCTTTTCGCGGCCGGCCGGCTCGTAGGGGACCTTGCAGCTCTTGCAGACGCGGCGGAGGAGGCGCTGGGCGCAGACGCAGACGAGGGAGGCGGAGATGTTGAAGGGCTCGACGCCCATCTCGCCGATGCGGGCGATGGTGCTGGGGGCGTCGTTGGTGTGGAGGGT
Source organism: Verrucomicrobiota bacterium (assembly GCA_030605125.1). Classification (GTDB taxonomy): domain Bacteria; phylum Verrucomicrobiota; class Verrucomicrobiia; order Opitutales; family Opitutaceae; genus IMCC26134_A. Next base: position 12,269 of record JAUWBD010000120.1, read on the forward strand.
GGAGACGAGGAGGTGGCCGGTGAGGGCGGCCTCGACGGCGATCTGGGCGGTCTCCTCGTCGCGGATCTCGCCGACGAGGATGACGTCGGGGTCCATGCGGAGGTAGCAGCGGAGGGCGCGGGCGAAGGTGAGCCCGATCTGCCGGTTCATCTGCATCTGGTTGAGGCCGGGGAGGGTGTATTCGATGGGGTCCTCGGCGGTCTGGATGTTGATGTCGGGCGTGTTGATCTCCGAGAGGGCGGAGTAGAGCGTCATGGATTTTCCACTACCGGTGGGGCCGCAGTGGAGGATCATGCCGTAGGGCTGGCGGATGCACTCGCGGTAGCGGGCGAGGTTTTCGTCGGAAAAGCCGAGGGCGGGGAGGGGCAGGGTGGTCTTCTGCTTGTCGAGGATGCGCATCACGACCTTTTCGCCGTGGTTCATGGGGCCGGTGGCGACGCGCAGGTCGATGTCGATGTTCTTCTTGGTGTATTTCTTGAAGACGATGCGGCCGTCCTGCGGCAGGCGACGCTCGGAGATGTCGAGGTTGCACATGATCTTCAGGCGGGAGATCAGGGCGCCGGTGACCTGCTTGGGCAGGCGGAGTTTTTCCTGGCAAAGGCCGTCGATGCGGTAGCGGACGACGAGGTCTTTTTCCTGGGGCTCGATGTGGATGTCGGAGGCGCCGGAGATGTAGGCGTCCTCGATGATGCGGTTGGCGAGCTGGATGACGGGCGCGGAGTCCTCGTGCTCGAAGTCCTCGGCCTTGGCGTCGCCGCCGACGGCGGATTCGCCATAGGCGTCGCTGATGGCCTCGGTGACGGAGCCGAGGTCCACCTCGCCTTCGCCGGCGCCGGCCCGCGAGTCCTTGAAGTGCTTGTTGACGAGGGCCTCGATCAGCGAGGCGGGGGCGACGCTGATCTCCTCGATGACCAGCTCGGTGGCCTGCTGGAAGGCCTCGCGTTTCGCGAAGTCGAGCGGGTTGCTCATCAGCACGGCGACATGGTCGCCCTCGAGGCGGCGGCAGGGGAAGACGCCCTCGCGGCGGATGATGGCGTCGCCGACGATCTCGAGGAGCTTGGCGTCCACTTCGCCGAGCTGCTCGGCGGAGGAGACGAGGGGGTGGTCGGTGAGGCGGGCGACGAACTTGGCGGTATCCTCGGGCCCGAGCTGGAACTTCGGGTCGAGCATGCGCTGGAGCAGCGTGGCGGAGTATTCGGCGACCTCCTGGAGCAGCGCGAGGTCGGCGTCGGTGAACTCGCCGCGGGTGCCGGCCGAGAGCTCCTTGTTGAGCACCTGGATCGCGCCGATGACGTTGGTCGTCTTGAGCGGCACGGTGAGCATGGAGCGCACGTCGAAGCCGGTGGAGCCCGACATCGAGTTCATGAAGGGCGCCTGGCTCTCGCTGTTTTTGAAGAAGATGGGTTTGCCGTCGGCGACGACTTTGCCGACCACGCCGCGACCGAGGGGCAGCTTTACCTGGAGGAGCTTCTCGGCGGTGGCCTTGAACGAGGCCTCGGCCTGTTTGTCGGCGCCCCAGAGGGTGGGGGAGTAGTAGATGTGCTTGAACGCGATCTCTTCGCCCTCGACGAGGTAGAGCGTCATCGACTGCGCGCGGAGGGCCTCGACGACTTTGGAGGCGGTGAGCTCGATGACGTGTTGCACGTCCTCGCGGCTGGGCTGCGGCTTCGAAATGACCTTGATGAGCAGCGAGCGGCGAAGGGTGTTGACGAGTGCGGGCGTGGCCATGGGCGAGGAAGGGGGCGCGGGCTGGGAAACGCGCGAACGCGAGGTTGCGGCGAACGGATTCACCGGCAACGACAAAGGCGATGCTTACGGTGAAGGAAAAGTTGCGGCGTCTCTGGCGGGCGTTCGCGGGGGGCGGGCGCGACGCCGAGTCCGCCAGGCTGGGCGCCGCGGGCGAGCGCGCGGCCGAGGAGCATCTGCGGGCCAACGGCCTGCGCGTGTTGGCGCGCAACTGGCGCAACCCCCGGGACGAGCGCGAGGAGATCGACCTCGTCTGCGAGGAGCGGGCGGGGCCGGGCGACCGCGGTCCGACGCTGGTTTTCGTGGAGGTGAAGGCACGCGCGGCCGGCGCGCGGGTGAGCGGCTACCACGCGGTGGACATCCGGAAAAAGGCCGTGCTGCTGCGCGCCTGCCGCGCCTATCTGAAGGCGATGCGGCGCCCGGCGCCGCACCTGCGCTTCGACATCGTCGAGGTCGCGCACGGGGCCGACGCCGCCCAACTGGCGGCGATGCGGGCGATGCGCCTCGATCCGGCGCTCGCGTCCATGCGCGGCGAGCGCCAAGTGTGGCACTATCGCAACGTGCCCCTGTTTCCGGATCACTCCACGCATCGGCACGCGCGGCGGGCCTGAGCCGGGATCTTTCAGTTGTCCGGGTCGCATCGAGGCGATCTGGCGGCACCTTTTGGTGGGGCCGTTGCGCCCGGCTCCGCCCGCCGGGCGGGCACCCGAGACCGGACGGCCCTGCGGGCCATCGCCTACGGCGATGCCATCTCCGCGCTACCGCGCTCCGTCGTCTCGAAATACCCTCCGGGTATTCCTTCGCTCGGTCCGCACCAAAATCTGCTCGCCACCTCGCCCCGCTGCTCCGCCGGCCAACTGAATGATCCCG
>JAUWBD010000239.1 GCA_030605125.1 Verrucomicrobiota bacterium
CCTCGGCGGCGTGGGTTCGCACATTTCGAACCAGGGCTCCTTCGATTCCCGAAACTACGGTTTTCCGAAGCTCGGCGACCTCTTCTCCGCCATCGACCTCTTCGAGCTGAAGAAAACACAGACGGCCTACGGCACCGACATTCAAGTGCGCCTGCGCCCCGGGACGTAGCGTCGGAGAACCACCACAACAAAGCGCAAGAAGGCGCAAAAAGCCCGCGGCAGCTAGCAGACCGAGGCCCAAGGTCAGGAGCGGAAACCCGTGGGGCGAGCGCCGCCGCGAGACTATCCGTTCGACCACTACAAGCACGTGGTGCCCCAAGGCCCGAGGAGCGGAAGTCGGGTTACTCTATCAATAGTCGAGGTATGACGTCTTTGGCCCGGCTTTTGGCCCGGCTGCGAACGCCAAGGTGCGCGAAGGACAAACCAAAGTTTAGGCCAGAACTCCGTGGGCTTCGGTTCGTTCTTCGCGATCTTTGCGCTACTCCTCGATCACAGCGGGCTCCGGGCGGGCAAACTCGACCCGGCCCGACAGCGCGGGATCACCCTTCACCACGGGCGGGGCGAGGAAGAAGCCGCGGCCTAAAACCGCATCGGTGACGTCGGCAGGAAGTTGTTGTAGCACGCCTTCGAACCGAATCGTGCGCCGCACCGTTGCTTCGGTGAGCGGGTGCGGGTCCTGCACGCGGAAACTGCCGGTGAAGGCGCCGGTGGCGAGGTTGAGCTTGGTGCTCCAAGCGGCCGGGTTCGGCACGGGGGCGAGGACTACGTTGCTCGGCGTGAGCAGGAGCTCGCTGGGTAGATCGCGCGTGTTGGGTGGCAGGTTCGAGAGGCCGCCTTCGTTGATCGCGACCGCGAAAACGCGATTCGAGCCCGAGGCCGGTAGATCGAGGAAGGTGCTGAGGTTCGTGACCTTCAGCCACGGTTCGATGGAGACCGCGACCGAGAGCGGGCCGAAGCCGGCAGGGTAGGCAGCGTCTTTGGCGCTGGCGGGCTTCAGCCAGAAGACCGCGTTGGTGGTGGCGTGTTGCAGCGTCGGCTCGTCGGCGCGGGCGACGAAGGGCAGCCGGCCGGCGAAGAAGTTGCCGGCGGTCTTGTGGGGTTTGAGGTAGAGGCGGTAGGCCGCGTCGGCACCGCGAGGCAGGGAGGCGGTGATGCGCACGCCGTCGGCGAGTTTGCCGGTGAGGCGGAGCGTGCCGAGCGGAGCGATTACGGCCGTGGCGTAGCCGGTGCCGAGCGGGTGGGGGCGGGCCTCGCTCTCGTCGAGGGGCGAGGCGCGCAGTGTGGTGGTGTAGGCGCCGACGCCGGGTGAAGGGTTTTTGGTCGTGTAGGCAGGGAGGCGCGCGCCGTCGGTCGCGGTGGCGAGGAGCGCATCGCCCTCGCGCAGCTCGGCGGAGAAAACGGAGTCGGAGGAGATCCGCAGATCGAGCGTGTAGCTCACGGCCGCACCGCGCCGCAGAGTGAGGCGGGCGGAGCCGGCGGAGAAGTCGTCGTTCAGGGCGAGCACGCCCTTGAGCGCGTGGGCCTTAGGGTCAGTGGTGATGAGCGTGCCGGTGAAGGTGCCGCCGCTGGTGACTTTGAGGGAGACTTTGCCGGCGGGGAGGCTGTCCTCGGAGGAGGCGAGCAGGCCTTCGAAGGAGCCGGTCATCGCGGCGGGGACGGGGAGCACGACGAAGGTGAGCTTTTGGAGCGCGCTCTTCACCGCGCCGTCCTGCGACCAGTAGGTGACGGTGAAGGTGCCCGCCTTGGTGAGGGTGCCGCTGATGCGGCCGGTGAGCGGGTCCATCGCGAGGCCGGACGGCAAGGAACGCGCGTAGTATCGCAGCTCGGCGGGCGCGTCTTCGGGGGCCGAGGGAAGATCGACCGAGCCGCGGATGCGGAGCGTGTCGGGCAGGGTGATGGTGGGGGCGGGTGGCGTGACGCCGAGCGTGGCGATGGCGCTGACGACTTTGCCCAGCGGGTTGGAAACGTCGCAACGAAAACTGTCGCCGTGGGCAGATCGCTTCAGCTCGGCGAGGGTGAGGGTGGAGGAAGTTTCTTTTTCGAGCGGGAGCCATATCTTGGTGCCGGCGGGGCGGCGTTGCCAGAGGTAGGTGGGCGCGGGATTGCCGGTGGCGACGACGGAGAAGGTGGCGGTGGAGCCGACGGTGACCGATTGGGAAACAGGCTGCGTGACGATGGCCGGGAAGTTGGCGACGAAGTCTAGAGCGAGCACGATCGCGCCGGTGGCGGAGGATTTGCCGCCGATGGCGATCTGGTAATTCGTGCCGGAGGTCACGGCAAACTCGGTCGCGCTGGTGAGGACGGGCGGAGTGGCGTCGGGGTCGGCGTCGTCGGAAGAGGCGACCGAGACCAGGTTAGCGAGGGCGGTGCCGGTGAAAACGTCGAGCCGCGTGTCGAAGCTGCTGCCGGCGGTGGAGAGCTTGAGAGTGCCATTGGCGGGCGCGCGCCAGGTCCACCAGACGGTGCGGTATCCGGTGGCCGGGGCGGTCGCGCCGTGGAGGAGGCCGATGTTGGTGCCGGTGATCACGGCGGACGGTTTGGTGATCGGGGCACGATCCACGAAACTGCCGTTGGAGCGTTCGACGCGGACCGAGAGGAAAAGGTTGCCCGCATCCACGGTGCCGGAGCCATCGCGGAAACCGTCGATCGCGATGGCATATCGCCCCTCGGCGGGTGCGTGAAACTTGACCTCGCTGTGGACGGACTCGGCGTCGGCGTTGTCGTCGGAGGCGTGCGCTTCGAGTAGGGTGAGGGTTGAGACGGGGCCGAGCGGGCCGGACTGGGCGGTGTAAACTCCGAGCAGCGTATCCACGGGGCGGTTTCTTCCGGTCGAGCTGTCATGGGTGGAGCTGCCCTTGGTGCTCACGGTGACCAAGACCGGTCCTCGGCGGCTAGTCCACGTCCACCAGAGTGAGCGCCCGCCTTGGTTGCCTGCGTGGTTGAGTTCGCCGGCCTCCTTGCTGGCGGAGGTATTCACCCCGAGGCCGGTGGTGAAGTCGCCAGCGAGTTCGATCCGCCCGGCGTAAGGGTCGTTGGAAGCGGCAGAGGCAGGGGTGAACTGGTAGCCTATGCGGAGACGTTTGTCGGACGCGGCGGGAGGCGGAGAATCGGGAAAGCAGGCTGCGGCGATGTGGTAAGCCACGCCGGCCTTCACGTTGAAGCGCAGGCGAGAGCCGAGGTTATTCGTGCTGACGTCGTAAGCGACGGCGGTGAGCCGGGAAAGCTGCGTGCCGGTATAAGCGGCCAGCACATGGCGCTCGTTTAGGGTGCTGCCGGCTGTGAGCGAAAAGGCTCCGTCCGCGGGCGCGGTCCAGGTCCACCAGACCGTTTGGGTGGCGGCGGGCTGATTGCCGTGCGCGGGCTCGCCCGGATCGGTGGAGGTTTTCTCGAAGAAGCCAAACACCTCGCCCATCGGCGGGTCATTCGGAATGGTGGTGCGCGCCAAGAAGGTGTTGTTGCTAACCGTGGCTTGAGCGCTCAGGGCGCAGAGGAGGAACAGGGCCCAGAGGGCGCGGAGAGATTTCATCGGTGGGGGCGAGCGAAGTCGGACGACGAGGGCCTCTGCATTGCCTTCGCGCCTGATCGCGGCGGCAACGATTAACCCTAAACGGCAATAGGTGAGTAAGTCGCCGGACGATGTGGGCGAAGAGGACGGCCGGGCGGCCGGATAAAGCGCCGATTTGGCGGCATGTCAGCCCGACGAGATCGCCAGCGGCGGCGCAGGACCGGCCACGGGCCAAAGACGTCATTCCTTTACTCTTGGCTGGTAGAAGCGAGGACGGCCCAGCCGCGGGCGGCACTCACGTCAGAAGAGCAGTTTTCGATGAAGCGCTCGACGTGCTGCGGGAGCTCGCGGTTGGCGCGCACCACCACCACGAGCTTGCGCACGAAACGGTCGGGCCAGGCGAGACGGCGGATCGCCCGCTTCCGGGGGGGCGCGAGGGCGAGGCGGATGCGAATGAAAAGATCAGGGGAGGACAAAGTCGGCCCGGCCGGCGCGGGTCGCGGCGGCACGGAGAGCTTGACGGGTGGATTCGGAGGCGTCGTAAGCGAGAACTTTGGCGGCGAACTCACGCGCTTGGTCGAGCTGGTCGGCGCCTAGGAGAACTTCGAGGTTGCTTGCGGCGGTCTTGATCGCCCCGGAGCGGGCAGAGCGACGCATATTCGCGATTTTCTCCGCGGACCAGTCCGCCGGAGCATCGTATTCCTCGATCAGCGAATCGAAGAGCGAGGTCATGGTCCGATAGGGATAGGCCTCAAGCGCATCCGCGTAGCGGCGGGATCGTGCGAGGTCCTCGTAGACTTGCAGACCAAACTGGCTGCGGCGGGGATCACCAGCGGGCAACTTCTCCCAGAGAGCCAGGTTCTGCTGATCTTCCTTGAGCGCATGGTTGAGGGAGCTGAATTCGGAGAAAGCCGATCTGTCGTCGGGGTCGGCAATGATGGCATCAAGCATTTGGTCGCGCCTTACGCGGAGGGCGTCCAAGGCGACGGGGTATTGTTCGCCAAGACGTGCGATCTCGTTCAGCAGGTAGCTTTCGCGGACACCGCCAAAAGCGGCGACGCGCGGCATGCCTTCGTCGTAGCACCAGAGAAACTCCGCGAGCGCTTCGGCGTGTTTGCCAGACTTCGCCAAGGTCCGGGCGTGTTCGAAGCGAGCACCGACCATGGCGTGGCTCAGTCTGGGAGGAACGTTGAGCGGAGAGGCGGGCCCGGCCGCCGACGGCTGCAAGGTGCTCCGCAGCGTTTTGTTTTCTTCCTGCGCGGCCTCGAGTTTTTCGGCGAGTTCGAGAACGCGATTCTCGAAGGCGCGGAGTCTTTCCGAGGTGTTCGCACGCCGTTCCTCGGTTTGGCGAAGCAGTTCCTTGGTCGCGTCGAGCCGATGGTTCATGCGTTGGAAAAGAGCCACGGCGGTGAGAATGAGCAGGCACCCGGCGAGCGCGGTCATGACGAGAGGCTTACGCATCGGGCGACCCTTTGCCGCCGGTGCCGCGCGGCCAAGGGTAAACCACGCCAAGCCCAGAGACGTCATTCATTGACTCTAGCAGTAAATGCCAGCCGAAGACGTCATACCTTGAGGGCCTGTTGCCCAAAGTGCCCGGTCAAGGCGAGAGGTAGGGAAGAAATGGATACGGCAGGGCGTGTGGGCGGGTAATGTGCCGAAGGCGGAGGAGGGAGCCGCGGAAAATCGCCGCCAGACAAGCTGCCGACGCCGGAAAAACGAGCCCGTGCGAGCCGGTCCCGCGGGTTTGCGGCGTCGCGCGGCCACGCGCGCGCCTTGCTCGCGGCCAAGGATCGCGATGTTTTGCGCCG
>JAUWBD010000255.1 GCA_030605125.1 Verrucomicrobiota bacterium
GCCGCGCTTCCGGGCGGCACCCGAGACCGCTTGCACGAAATCGCACCCAGGAAACATGAAGAAAACATCCGCAAGCAAGCTCCTCCTGTCGCTCGCCGCCCTCGTGGTCGCGCCGCTGGCCGAGGCCGCGATCACCATCAGCCAGTCCAAACTGGGCAACATCTTCTTCACCAACGAAACGGTCTCCATCCCCGTGCGGGTGGACGGCGATCGCGTCGAGTGGAGCGCCGTGGATTATCACGGTCGTGTCGTGAAATCCGGCGCCGCGGTGCCGGTCAACGGCCAGGTTGACATCCGCCCCGCCCTCGGCCGCCGCGGCTACTTTGACCTGCGAATCGTCGAGCGTCGCTCCGGCAACGTCATGTCCGAGAAGAGCACCTCCTTCGCCGTCATCACGCCCCTCGCCCTCACCGGCCGGGAGATCTCCCCCTTCGGCGTGCAGATGCACAACGCGCAAAACGGCGACCAACGCGCCTTCGATCTCTTCGCCCGCGCCGGCATCGTCCACTTCCGCGACGAGCAATATTGGGAGCACATCGAGCGCCAGAAGGGCCAATACTCCTACCCCGCCGCCTTCACCAACTTCATGGCCAAGGGCGCGCAGGCGAAGATGCAACCGCTCATCACCCTCGACTGGGCCAACCCCCACTACGACTGGAGCGCCGGCATGTTCACCGCGCCCCACACCGACTCCGGCCGCGAAGGCTTCGCCAACTACGGCGTCGAGATCGTCCGCAAGTATCCCGAGCTGAAGGCCGTCGAGATCTGGAACGAATACAACGCCGGCACCTTCATCGCCGGCCCCGCCACGGCCAACAAGCCCTACTACTACAAGCGCATGCTCGAGGTCGCCTCGCAGCGCATCCGCGCCGCGCGCCCCGACGTGCAGATCGTCGCCGGCGGCACCGTGCCGATCACCCACGGCTTCCTCCGCGACGTCTTCGCCCAGGGCGCCATGCCCCACCTCGACGTCGTCTCGATCCACCCCTACCGCGCCACCGTCGAAGGCGCCGACGTGGAGATCGCCGAGCTGCGCGAGCTCATCAAGCGCCACAACAACGGCGTCGAAAAGCCCATCTGGGCCACCGAGTTCAGCCACGAGGTTTACAGCCCCTCCGACCACAACGAGGCCGCCATCCACCTCGCCCAGATGGTCACGCTGATGCTCAGCCAGAACGTCGAGCGCATGTATTACTACCTCGGCCTGGACGACCCGTCCTTCCCGCACCGCGGCCTGCTCTCCGCGCCCAACGGCTCCAAGGGCGCGCTCGCCCCGCACCCGGCCTACGTCGCCTACGCCAACATCATCCGTCAGCTCCGCGGGTATAAGTTCCACTCGCGCTTCGCCACCAACTCCTCGTCCACCTACGCGTTCCGCTTCCAGAACGCCGCCGGCCGGATGAACGTCCTGTGGTCCACCGAGCCCGTCACCGTGTCCCTGCGCACCAGCTCGCCCGTCATCGTCACCGACATCATGGGCGTCTCCCGCTCGCTCTCGCCCTCGGGCGGCGTCGTGCGCCTCCGCATCGACCGCAATCCGCAATACGTGAAGGGTCCCGTCAGCTCCGTGAGCGACTCCGGCAGCCCCATCCTCGCCTGCTCGCTCTCCGGCTGGTCCAACGAGCAGGGCAAGCACGGCTGGTCCTACGGCTCCGCGGCCGTCGCCGGCGGCGCCTACAACCCCTCCGCCTTCACCCCGATGCGCTGGGACTACATCGGCGACAACGCCGTGGGCTGGATGAGCAACACCTGGCACTTCGTGTCCGTCGAGCAGATGCACCCCAGCTCCTCCTGGGCCGTGCGCCGCTGGACGAGCCCGGTCAACGCCACCGTCACCCTCCGCTGCAAGGTCAACCGCGGCGGCGGCGGCGACGGCGTGGGCATCAACATCTACGTGGACGGCACCCACGTCTATAGCCGCCACCTCAAGCCCGACGAGTCCTACGAGTTCAACGTGAACAACGTCGTCGTGAAGCCCGGCAGCCGCGTGGACTTCACCGTCAACCAGCACGGCGAGAGCAGCTTCGATTCCACCGGCTTCTCGGTGAAGATCATCCGCCAGTAAGCCCTCCGGCCGGCGCGGCTCGCCCGATAAAAACGACGAGCCGCGCCCGCCTCCGCCCCTTCCGATCGGCAAACCCGCCATTGCTTCGCCTGCCCGCGCGACTCGCTCGCCACTCCTGAACCTCCAGACCGCCACCCTGCCCGATCGGCCTCGCATGCGCCGGCCCCGCCTCACCGCGGGGCCGGCGCTTTTTTGTATCCCCACCCCGCCCCGCTTCATCTTTCACTGATCGCCATTGGTCATTGGTCATTGGTCATTGGTCATTCCGCGCCTCCGGCGCGGCGCCTTCCCATGCGCGTCCTCGTAGCCCTCGACAAATTCAAGGAAGCCCTCGCCGCCCCCGCCGCCTGCGCCGCGGTCGCCGCCGGTCTCCGCGCCGCGCATCCCGACTGGACGCTCGACCTCTGCCCGCTCGCCGACGGCGGCGACGGCTTCGTCGCCGCGCTCACCGCCGACGGACGCGGCGAGACGCGCGCCACCACCGTCGCCGGCCCGCTCGGCCAGCCCGTATCCGCCGCCTGGGCCCTCGTGCCGCCCGCCGCCATTCCGCGCGCCGCCCTCGACCGCCTCGGCTTCGCCGGCCCCGCCCCGCTCGCCGTGATCGAGATGGCCGCCTGCTCCGGCCTCGCCCTCGTGCCGCGCGACCGGCGCGCCCCTTGGCAAAGCTCCTCGCACGGAGTGGGCCAACTCCTCCTCGCCGCCGCCCATGCCGGCGCCGGCGCCCTCCTCCTTGGCGTGGGCGGCAGCGCCACCAACGATCTCGGCCTCGGCGCCCTCCACGCCCTCGGCTGGCGCGCGCTCGACGGCGCCGGCCGCCCGGTCGATCCGCCCACGCCCGGGCGCTGGGCGGAGATCGTCCGCCTCGCCCCGCCACCGCCCGCCACGCCGCGCCTCCCTCCGATTCACATCGCCTGCGATGTCGCCAACCCGCTGCTTGGCCCCCGCGGCGCGACCTTCGCCTACGGGCCGCAAAAAGGCCTCGCCCCCGCCGAGCTCCCCCTTCTCGACGCCGCCATGGCCCGGACCGCCGCCCTGCTCGCCGCGGCGACCGGCTCGTCGCCCGCGCTCTTCGACACGCCCGGCGCCGGCGCGGCGGGCGGCGTCGCCGCCGGCCTCATGGCCGCCGCCGGCGCGCGCCTCGTCGGCGGCTTCGATCTCGTGGCCGACTGGCTCGACCTCCGGCGCCGCCTGGCCCGGGCCGACCTCGTGATCACCGGCGAGGGCGCCTTCGACGACAGCTCGCTCGCCGGCAAAGGCCCCGGCGGCCTCGCCCGCGCCGCCCTCGCCGCCGGAAAACGCACCGTCGTATTTGCCGGTCGGATACAAATGCGGGAGCCGCCCCCGGGGCTGGTTCTCCGCCCGATCACCCCGCCCGGCCTGCCGCTCGCCGAAGCGCTCCCCGCCACCGCCCGCCTGCTCGAGGCCTCCGCCGCGAGGCTACCCTATGCTGCGGGCCTGCCTTAGGACGCGGGTGCTAAGATCAGCGCCAGTCGCGCGCGTCGATTGTGCCGCAAAATGCTCCCGCGCCGCCTTGCTTCGCCCGCCACGCCGCCCCTCCGACTCGAAGAATCCACTACCCGGCCGCGCTCCGCCTTCAGCACAAAACGGATTTCACTCATCGCGAGCGGCGCCTTTTGTGTCCCCACCCTTTCGCCCCCCATTGATCGCCATTGGTCATTAGGCCTGCCTCGGTGCCTAGAATAGCGATGAGCCGATCATGCTAATAAGCGGGCTTCCCGTGCGGGACACCTCGAGCCGCTTATGCTAATCTTGGCGACCATACCGCCACAATCCCGCGCCATGCCCGCCTCCGTCTCGCCGACCGCTCCCGCCTCTCCCGAATCCCGCATCTTCGGACGCGCCCGCTGGATCTGGCCCGTCAGCCCGCACTGGGACCTCGTCAACGGCTACGCCCTCTTCCGCGCCGGGTTCAAACTCGCCGCCGTCCCCGCCCGCGCCCCGCTCCACATCACCGCCGACCAGTCCTACCGCCTCTACATCAACGGCCGCCACGTCGCCCGCGGCCCCGCCCGCGGCCACCAGCAGAACTGGCCCTACGACCGCATCGACGTCGCTCCGTATATAAAAAAGGGATACAATCAGGTCGCCGTCCGCGCCTACAATCCCGGCTTCGGCAATTTCCAATACGTCAGCCGGACCTGGGCCGGCCTCCTCGTCGCCGCCCGCTGGGGCAGATTCGAGCTCAACAGCGGCGCGCACTGGAAAGCCATCCGCCAGCCCGGCATCCGCCGCGACACCGTGCCCGCCAGCCTCCAGCTCTTCCCCCAGGAGCACATCGACCTCAACGAAAGCCCGGCCGACTGGAGCGCCGCCGACTTCGACGACCGCGCCTGGGAAAGCCCCACCGCCCGCCCATGGAACGCCGCCCCGTGGTTCTCCCTCGAACCGCGCGGCATCCCGCTCCTCGAGGAGCGCGCCGTCGCCGGCGCCACGCTCATCGGCACCGGCGCCGGCGCTTGCGCCGAGGGCTACCGCGACACCCGCGACGTCGTCGCCCTGCGCCAGCGGGAAAACCGCGCGCACCAGCCCTCCCCCGCCCTCCCCCTGCGCCCCCTCG
>JAUWBD010000211.1 GCA_030605125.1 Verrucomicrobiota bacterium
CCACGCCAAGGCTCGAGCGGAGATTGAGCGAATCATCCGCTCGCCCGGCGAATACGAGCGCCGCCTGCCCGCCATCCTCGAGGCGCGCCGCCGCGTGCTGCACGAATATGCCACCTTCCCGCAGCTCGCCCGCCTGATCGAAGAGCGCCACGACCCCGCCGCGCCCCCTCCCAAACCCGGCGCGACCCTCCACGGCCGCCGCGCCCTCCGCACCCGCCGCCCCCTCGCCGCGCTGCTTGACCTCTTGGACAAGACGCTTCGTAAAGCCCGGCGCTTCCGATGAGGGTCAGCGCCATCATCATCAACTACAACTACGCGGCCTTCCTCGAACGGGCCGTGCGTTCCGTGGCCGCGCAAACACGGCCCGCGGACGAGATCATCTTCGTGGACGACGGCTCCACCGACGATTCATTGGAGCGCTTGAAGCCGCTCAAATCGGAGTTCCCCTCGCTCCGCGTGCACGCCCAGGCCAACGGCGGCCAGCTAGCGGCGGTCCGCAGTGGCTTGAATCTGGCGCGGGGCGACTGGATTTTTCTTTTGGACTCCGACGACGAGTGGACGCCGGAACATCTCGAGCAGGCCGAAGCGCGGCTTGTCGCGCACCCCGAGGTTTCGATGTTTTTTTCCGGCCATCGCGAGAGCGCTGGTCCGCCGCTGTTCCGTCCAAAGTGGCCCGAGGGGGCGTTTGGGCCCTGCGCCGGCTTGGTTTCAGCGACCGGCGCCCGTATCGGCACGATAGAATCGACGCTGGGCCTTCGCACCGCGGTCGCTCGCGAGGCGCTCTCGTTCGATCCCGTGATCGACCAAGAGTGGCGGATGCGCGCGGAGGACTGCCTCATTTTCGGCGCCTCTTTGTCCGGCGCGGTCGCGTATCACCATCCGGCGCAAACGGTGCTCTATCGCGTTCACGGCGGCAATTCCTTTGCGCACACTGACCAGTCGGCGAAGGTGCGTCGCTACGAGGAAAACAAAGCCCGCCTTTTCGCCTACTGGAGAGAGCGTTTCGGCGTGGAAGCCGGGCGGGAATACGACCTGATTTTCTCCGAATGGCGCGAGCACCCTCGCAACCGGCGCAACGGCGTGCTCCGTCGGCGCAGCGCCCGTGCCCTCGCCCGCGCGCGCCACATGCGTTTCAAAAATCTGCTTCGCGCGCTTCGCGTGCAGCTGCTGCCCTGAATCCTGATCGATGGAATCCGCCACACCGCCCCTGCCCGCCCTTGAGGAGGAATCCGCCATCCTCGGCGCACCGGTGCCCCCGCGTCTTGAGGACCGCAGGCTCATGCAATACGGGGCCTTGAAAATCGCCGCCGACTACTGCGGGATTGCGGCGCCTTTCCCCTCTCTGCGGGGCGAATGGCAACACGGATGGCACCCGCCCGAGCACAACGTCCACCCTGAGCTGGTCGTGGGCACCACGGGGAAAAGCAGGGACAAGCGCAACCGCCGCCGACAACTCGTCGCACGGGAAGACCAACGGGCCTACCTGCGCTCACAGGGCTACCCGGACGTGCGGGCCATCGGCATGCCCGTGCTCTACGTGCCGCCGCCACAGGTCGAGCGCATCCGCGGGAGCCTGCTGGTGATGCCCTCCCACTCGCTCGCAACCACTCGTCACGCGTGGAACTTCGCCGAGTATGCCGACCAGATCGCAGCCATCGCTCCGCGCTTTTCGCGGGTCGTCGCATGCATTCACCCGAACTGCTTCCAAAAAAACTATTGGGTCTCGGATTTCGCCGCGCGGGGCATTCCCATTGTGTCGGGCGCCTGGTTATTCGACGCCAACGCGTTGCACCGCATGGCCCTCTTTTTTTCGCGCTTCGAATTCGTCACGTCCAACCGCATGGGCAGCCAACACCTCTACGCGCCGCTCTTCGGGGCGAAGCCCTCGATCTACGGCACCTACCCACGCGCCGCCCGCGAGGACTTCGCCGGCAGTCCGGTATTTTCCCGCTGCCCCGACCTCGTGGACTGGTATATCCAGGAGCACAACGAGCCGAAGCTGCGCGCCCGCTACCCGACGCTTTTTTGCCACCCCGCGGAAGCGAGAGACTTTTCCAAAGAAGCCCGTTTCCAACTCGGCGCCGAACACCGTCAATCCCCCGAGGCCATGCGCGAGGCGCTCGGATGGACTCCCTTCAGACTTTGGTGGCACCGCGTCCGCCACAGCCTGCGCCTCGCCTGATCCGACATGCCTAGCCCTTACGCCACCCTCTCCGCGCTCGCTCCCCTCGCTGACGATATTCGTGCCGCGCGATGGCTCGTCACCGGCGCTGCCGGTTTCATCGGCTCGCACTTGGTCGAGGCCCTGCTCGCTCTAGGCGCTCGCGTCCGCGGGCTCGACAACCTCTGCGCGGGACGCGGGGAAAACCTCGCGTCCGTCCGCGCCGCGGTCGGGGAGGAGGCTTGGCGCCGGTTTGAATGGAGCGAAGCCGACATCCGCTCCCCCGAGGCTTGTGCCGCCGCCTGCGCCGGGACCGACCTCGTCCTGCACCAAGCGGCGCTGGGCTCTGTGCCGCAATCGTTGCGGGAACCCGGCCTAGTAAACGACGTCAACGCCGGGGGCTTTGTTCACCTGCTCTCCGCCGCGCGTGACGCCGGGGTGCGCCGGATTGTTTACGCCTCCTCCTGTGCCATCTACGGCGACGATCCCGTCCTGCCGAAGCGAGAGGAACACGCCCCCGCTGCCATCTCACCCTACGCGCTCACCAAGCTGATTAACGAGCAATACGCGGCGATCTTCGCCCGCTGCTTCGCGTTCCAGACCGTGGGCCTGCGCTATTTCAACATATTCGGCCCGCGCCAGGACCCTAGCGGCGCCTACGCCGCCGTCATCCCCCTATGGTTCTCCGCCCTGCTCCGCGGCGAGCCGGTGATTATCAACGGCGATGGCGAAAACACCCGCGACTTTTGCCATGTGGCCAATGTCGTGCAGGCGAATCTCCGCGCGGCCCTGACCTCCTCGCCCGAAGCGATCAATCGAGTCTATAATATCGGCTGCGAGCTTCCGGTGAGCCTGAACCATCTCGTCTCCGCGATCGCCAAGGCCTGCGGCGCCCGCGCCGACTCCGCCCGCGTCGTGCATCGCGAATTCCGCCCCGGCGATATTCGCCACTCCCATGCCGACACCTCCCTCGCACGCCGCCTCCTCGGCTTTTCGCCGTCGCACGATCTTGAGATCGGCCTCCGGGAGACGGCGGCGCACTACATCTCCGCGGCCCCCTGAACCCGCCTGCGCCGCCATGCCCGCCACCCCGCTCGTCCTCGCCACCCGCGGCTCCGTCCTTGACGGGCTCGGCCATGTCATGCGCGCCCGAGCGCTTGCCGAAGAGCTGGCCCGTTCGGGCGAGACGCCCCGTCTGCTGGTCATGGGGGACGGTAGCTCCGAGGCTCTGCTCCGGCACTCCGGACTGCCGTTCGAATATTGCGCCGACGACCACGCGCTCGCCACCCGTGTCGAGGAAATCGGCGCGGGATCGGTTGGCTTCGACATGCTGCGGTTCGACCCCGCGGCGTTTTCCCGCGTCGCCAAAGGGCGGCTTACCTTCTCCCTTTCGCCCGTTTTCGACCAGCTTGCGCGTGTGGATCATCTTTTCCACCGCACGATCCACGAAGATCCCGCGTGGGCCGGCCGCACCCCTTTTCCGCGCATCCACAAGGGGCTGGACTACGCGATCGTCGGAGAACGCTGCAGGCGCATTCCCACGCCCGTCTATCGGGCCCACCTCAAGGGCGATCCGCTCAGCCTCGCGATTTCGATGGGCGGCGCCGACGCGGCCAATCGAACCCTGGACATCTTGCGGGCGCTCTCCACCGCCCGTTGCTCCCTGCTCGTCTGGGTCGTGCTTGGCGAAGCCTACACCCACTCCTACGAGGAACTCGTCGCCAGCGTGCGAGGCACCAAACACGAAGTGATCCTGATCAAATCCAATGAGTCCATGTGGCGGGTGCTGCAAAACAGCTGCCTGCTGATCTGCTCGAGCGGACTCACGCCGTATGAAGCCGCCTTCGCCGGCCTGCCGACGATCGTGCTGCCGGAGCGCCCGGAAGCCGTTTTCCTCGTGCGGGAGCTGGAGGAGAAAGGCGCCTGCCACATGCTTCCCCCCGGCAGTGGTCCCGAACGCATCGTCTCAGTGGTCGAGGCTTGGGAAGCAGACCGCTCTCAAATCCTCGCCCGGCACATGGTCGGAAAGCGCCTGATCCGCGCCCAAGGCACACGCCACGTCGCTCGCGCGATCCTGCGATTTCGCCGGTAAGTCCGCCGGCCCCGGGCAGCCGCCGCCAAATCGGCGTCAAATCAGGAGTGGCCTCAACCCTCGCCCAGATCCCGCCACTCGATCGCCGAATGGGCGACGACGGGGCGCCTCAAGACCCGGCCGGGCAGGATATCGATCTCATCGGCCGCGATCACGCTCTGCGGGCGTAGCACCTCGATGTCGGCGTCCGTAAGCACGTGGCCGGCAGGCAGGTCGTTCCGGTAGTAAACCCCGCGCCGTGCGCGCTGGCGGGTGTAGGCCTCCGCCTCGCCGATCTTAACCACCTTCGGCCTCAGCGCCGCTTCGACCTCACGCACCGCCGCGCAGTAGCGAGCGAAGGGCTCCGGCTCCATCGCATGCTTGTGGTCGAAGCCCGGGAGCGTGCGATCCGTGGTGAAGTGCTTTTCGATCCAACTTGCGCCCAAGGCCACGGCCGCGCAGGCGGCCTCGTCGCCCAAGGTATGGTCGGAAAAACCGACGTCGGTGCCAAAGGCCCCGCGCAGAGTCGGGATGAATGCCAAATTGGTGTCCGCGACTTTCGAGGGGTAGGCGGATACACAGTGCAGCAGCACCAGCTTGTCGCCGGAAATACCCTCACGGTCGAGGGCGTTCACCGCCTTCTCGATGTCGCCCAGCGTGGACATGCCCGTCGAAACGATCATCCGCCGTCCCCGCGCCGCCACCTCGCGCAGGAAGCGCAGGTTATTCAGATCGCAGGAGGCGAGCTTGATGTAGGGCGGATCCAGACGGCACAAAAGATCCAGACCGCGCGTGTCGAAAACAGAGGCCGAGAACACGATGCCCTTGGCCTTGGCGTCGGCCGCGATTTCAATCCACGCCTCGTCCGACAGGACGCCCTCGTCGCGCACGCGGCGGACGTCCTCGATATCGTAGTGGCCAAAGGCATACTTGCCCGCCTTGTAGAGGCCCTCGGTGTAGATGATCTGGTATTTCACCGTGTCTGCGCCGGCGTCGCGCGCGACGGTGTTGAGGCGCCGCGCCAGATCCACGCTTCCGTTGTAGTTGCTGCCGGCCTCGGCAATGATGTGAACGCTCATGGACGATCGGTTCGTGACTAGCTGAAATTAAGGCAGCGGACGTCGCCCGACTCAGCGTCGGCCCGCGAATTCACGGCAAGCCGCGGCGAACTCCTTCAGCGCGCCGTCTTGTGACTCGCGCAGCTTCGCCCAAACGGGAGCCGCGGCTTCGCGCAACGCGGGCAGGGTCTCGATCCGGTCAAGCCGGTCCGCCACGGCCGACACCACGTCCGGCTCGCGCACGATGTCGATGTTCCAATCCCCAAAGCCGACCGTCTTCATCAGGCTCAAGGCGCGCTCGTCGTAGCTCAGCTTGATGAACGGCGTGCGAAAGGCCATGCACGGCAGGGCGGAGTGCACCCGGTAGGTGACATTAAGCCGGCAGCTCTTGAGCAGCGCCAGGTAGGAGTGCGGATCCTGGATGTAAACGTAGGGCTCGTCGAGCGAGGCCGCGAAAGGGATGTCGCGGTGGTCGTGGCAGAGCAGGCGCACGTCCTCGTGCCCGCGCTCGCGCAACAGCTTGATGAGAGACTGGACTTGCTGCGGCACCGCGATCTGGCGCTGCAGCGAGATGTTCATCAGGGACGGATTGCGCACGCTCACCAAGGTGGTGCGGCGGTCGCCGGTAGGCACCTCGGGCAACTGCGAAACAATGCGATCCAGAAAAATCGTCGGACAGCCGCCGAGCCGCGCATGCTCCAGACCGAGCTTCTGCAGATGCTCGAGCGTCGCATGGTCGCGCGCAAGCGACCAACGCGCATGACGGTTCACGCCGGCCAGAATCGTGTCGGACATCACGTCGGTGCGATCCACCAGCTTGTCGAGACGGTTGTAGATGCGACCCCGCGAGAGGCTGAAAAGCATCATCGGGGGCTCGAGTTTCTTCAACGCCTCCAGATTCACATCCAGCTCGCCGTTCTCGTAAAGGTTTCCCCCGCCGACGATCACGCCGTGGCCGTATTGGTTGATCTCGTGAACGGTCTTCGAACTCAGCCCCGCCTTCGCCTGCGACTCGTAACGCGACGTCGCCGGAATGGAGATCAGATTGACGTAGGAACCAAAAGCTTCGGCCAACGCGGCCTGCAGCCCGAGATAGATGGCATCGTTACCGACATTGAACCCCTTGGGCCGGATACAGAAGATATTTAGCATGTTTTCGAACCGCCACCGTGAGAAGCGGCGGCGCGCTCGTCAACCCGCGGCCTCTCGAGCGGCCGCCACGACCTCAAGGTAACCGGCGCAACCGAGCCGACCTTCCAATTTCTCCGCGATTCGCGCGATTCGCGACAAGTCCTCCGGCTCATCCACCGTGAGCCGGATCGATTCCAATCCCGGCAGAGAAGCCGGCGGAAGGGGCAGAATCCTGAACCGCTCCCCGTTGAGATAGAGATGCTGCGTGACATGCTCACGCTCCGTGGGCGCGAAACGCGGGAGAGCCGCTTGAAAGACGCCGAGCCGCACCACCTCGACCGCGACACCGTAAGGATAGCTGCGCGGGCGCAGGTTCGTGACCAAATCCGCGCCCTCCGCCAGAGCGATGCGCACTCCGGCGTCGATCAGCACGGGGTCGGGAAAAGGAGAGTCGCCATTGAGCCGGACGAAATGGGTCGCTCCCAGTCCGCCGGCGCACGCGGCGACCCGGCCCGCGACGTCGTTCACATCACCGCGAAACACGGGCAAACCCAGGCGCGTCGCCTCGGCGACGAGCGGATCGTCGCAACTCCGATCAGACGTCGCGAGAGCCACCTGGTGCAAGGCGGCGGACCGGCCGGCACGTGCGCATGCCAGCTCGAAAAGGCTCATCCCGGCCACCCGCATCAGCACCTTGCCCGGCAAACGCGTGGAATCCATCCGGGCGACGACGACACCGACCACGCGCGGCGCCTCCGCACCGGGCTCGTCGCCCGATTCGCGAGACGCCTTGGCAAACTCGCTCGTCTTCATGCTCACCGCGAGGCCGGAGCGGCTTCCGCCGCGGGGGACGGCACCGGCGTCGAGGTGAGCGGGTAGCGGAAACGGCGGCCCTCGTAGTTGTGAAACACGATCTCTTTGTCGTCCACCGTCTCCACGTAGTCCGGGTTCATCGGCACCTTGCCGCCGCCGCCGGGGGCGTCGATCACGTATTGGGGAATCGAATACCCGGTGGTGTGGCCGCGGAGCGCGCGGATGATCTCCAGGCCCTTGCGCACATCGACCTTGAAGTGCGAACCGCCGGTGATGAGGTCCATCTGGTAGAGGTAGTAGGGCCGCACGCGCATGCGCAGCAGGCGATGCACGAGGGCCTTCATCACCTCGGCGTCGTCGTTCACGCCGCGCAGGAGCACGGACTGGTTGCCCAGCGGCACGCCCGCGAAGCTCAGGCGCTCGCAGGCCGCGCGCAGCTCGGCCGTGGCCTCGCGCGGGTGGTTGACGTGGATGCTCATCCAGATCGGGCCGTGCTTCTTGAAGATCTCGCAGAGCTCGGGCGTGATGCGCTGCGGCAGGAA
>JAUWBD010000068.1 GCA_030605125.1 Verrucomicrobiota bacterium
GCCGCCGGCGCCGCCTCGGGCGTGGAGCGCGCGGCGCGCTCGCCCGGGGCGCGTTCGCCGCGCGTGGCGCAGCCGCCCGCGACCAGCAGGGCGAGACCGGCGATGAACAAGGCGGGAACGAGGGAGGCGTGGCGCATCAGGAGGAGACTCCGGCGGCGGGCTGTTGTTGCGAGATACAGTGGAGCGTGCCGAGGCCCCAGATGAGGTGGTAGCAATCCACGCCCACGACCTCGCGGTCCGGGAAGCAGCCGCGGATGACCTCGAGCGCGCGGGCGTCGGGGCCGGGCTGGCGGAAGGTGGGCACGAGCACGCCTCCGTTCACGATGAGGAAGTTCGCGTAGCTGGCGGGCACGCGCTGGCGCTTGAAGCCGAAGGGGCGCGGCATGGGCAGCTCGACGATGTCGAACTTCTTGCCGGCGGGCGTGCGGAATTTTTTCAGGCGCGCGAGGTTCTCGGCGAGGATGTCGTGGTTCTTGTCGGCGCGGTTGGGCTCGACGCAGGTGATGAAGCCGTCGGGCTTGAAGAAGCGCGTCATGTCGTCGATGTGCCCGTCGGTGTCGTCGCCGAGGATGCCGTCGCCGACCCAGTAGATGTCGGTCACGCCGAGGTAGTCGCGCAGGTTTTGCTCGATCTGCTCCTTGGTGAGGTGGGGGTTGCGGTTGGGGTTGAGCAGGCACTGCTCGCTGGTGAGGAGGGCGCCCTCGCCGTTGACGTCGATGGAGCCGCCCTCGAGCACCATGTCGTTCACGAAGCGGCGCAGGCCGGTGACCTTCTCGATCGAGGGCGGGATCTCGTTGTCGAGGTCGTAGGGCGGGTATTTGTCGCCCCAGGCGTTGTAGGCCCAGTCGGTGAGGGCGACCTCGCCGGTCTTGGTGTGCTTGACGAAGATCGGCCCGTGGTCGCGGCACCAGGCGTCGTTGGTCGGGTGGTCGTAGAAGGTGATGTTGGCGAGGTTCGCGTCGGCGCGCTCGCAAAGGCGGCGGGCGCGGGCGTGGAGTTTTTTGGCGGCGTTGATGCGCACCGGCTGGAAGCGCGCCATGGCGGCGACGACGTTCGCGAACTGGTAGGGCACGGGGCGAAACTTGCCGGGCCAGGAGGCGTAGTTGTGCGGCCAGGACAACCACACGGCCTCCTGCGGCTCCCACTCGGCGGGCATGCGGAAGCCCAGCGCGGCGGGCGTCTGCTTCGCGGTGGCGGCGCCGGCGGCTTTGGCGGCGGGCTTGGCCTTCGGAGAAGCGGGCGCGGCGGCTTTTTTCTTCGCGGGCGCGGCGGCGGCGGGAGACTTTTTCGCCGTCGCGGTTTTTTTCGCGGCGGGTTTGGCGGTGGCGGCTTTGGCCATGTGGAAGGAGAAGAGGAGAAGGGAAAAACAGGTAGGGCCGGACCGCTGGGCCGGCCGGGATCGGGGACAGGAACGGGAACGAAGAGGCGACGCGGCGCGCCCAGCGGTCGCGCCCCACCCGCTCAGGCGGTCTGGTCGATGAAGCGCTTGGTGAGGTTCGAGTAGGCGTCGATGCGGCGGTCGCGCAGGAAGGGCCAGTGGGTGCGGGTGACGTCCACCTTGGAGAGGTCCACCGGGACGATCATGATCTCCTCCTTGTCGGTGGAGGCCTTGGCGAGGATCTGGCCGGAGGTGCCGGCGACGAAGCTCTGGCCCCAGAACTCGAGGCCGTCGCCGCCCACGCCGTCGATGATCTCGTGGCCGACGCGGTTGATCGCGGCGACGTAGCAGCCGTTGGCCACGGCGTGCGAGCGCTGGATGGTTTCCCAGGCGCCGTGCTGGTTGACGCCGTATTCGGCCTTCTCCTTCGGGTGCCAGCCGATGGCGGTCGGGTAGAAAAGGATCTCGGCGCCCTGCATGGCGGTGAGGCGGGCGGCCTCGGGATACCACTGGTCCCAGCACACGCACACGCCGATGCGGCCGAACTTGGTGTCCCAGGCGCGGAAGCCGGTGTCGCCGGGGGTGAAGTAGAATTTCTCGTAGAAGAGCGGGTCGTCCGGGATGTGCATCTTGCGATACACGCCGAGCACGGAGCCGTCGGCGTCGATGATGACAGCGGTGTTGTGGTAGAGGCCGCTGGCGCGCTTCTCGAAGAGCGAGGCGATCACGACGACGCCGTGTTTCTTCGCGAGCTTCTGGAAGGCGACCGTGCTGGGGCCGTTCGGGATGGGCTCGGCGAGGCCGAAGAAATCGTGGTCCTCGCTCTGGCAGAAATACTGCGAGCGAAACATCTCCTGCGTGCAGATGATCTGCGCGCCCTGCTTGGCGGCCTTTTCGGCGAGGGAGAGGGCCTTGGCGAGGTTGGCCTTGGGGTCGGCGACGCAGGCGTGCTGCAGGAGGCCGAGCTTCACGATCGAGGACTTGGGCATGAGGGAAAGGTGGACGGGAAACGGGGAACGGAAACTGGAAAGTCGCGAGCGGTTTTCCCGCGCGCGACTCCGGAATTTTTCGGCCCCTCCGCGCCGCGGATCGGGCGGCGGGCGGGGCGGGGCTGGGGGCGGCTCAGTAAACGACCTTGTTGAGCGGATACTCCACGATGCCCTCGGCGCCGTGGGCCTTGAGGGCGGGGATGATCTCGCGGACGACGCTCTCGTCGATGATGGTCTCGAGGGCGATCCACTCGGGGTTGCTGAGGGGCGAGATGGTGGGGTTGCGCAGCGCGGGGAGCTTGGCGGTCACGGCGTCGAGCGCGGCGCGGGGGAGGTTCATCTTGAGCCCGACCTTGCTGCCGGCCTCGAGCGCGCCGCGGAGGAGCAGCGCGATGGTCTCGATCTTGCGGCGCTTGACGGGGTTTTCCCAAGAGGACTTGTTGGCGATGAGCTTGGTGTTGGTCTCGAGGAGGGTGTCCACGATCCGGAGCTTGTTCGCGCGGATCGAGTTTCCGGTCTCGGTGATGTCCACGATGGCGTCCACCAGGTCGGGCACCTTCACCTCGGTGGCGCCCCAGGAAAACTCGACCTCGGCAGGGATGTTCTTGGAGGCGAACCAGCGGCGGGTGGTCTCGACGAGCTCGGTGGCCACGCGCTTGCCGGCGAGATCGGCGGCGGTCTTCACCGGCGACGACTCGGGCACGCAGAGCACCCAGCGGCTCTTGAGCGTGGAGGCGCGGCTATAGACGAGGTCGCAAACCTCGATGACGTCGGCGTTGTTTTCCTGCACCCAGTCCCAGCCGGTGAGGCCGCAATCGAAGAAGCCATGCGCCACGTAGCGGGCGACCTCCTGCGCGCGGACGAAGCGGCCGTCGAGCTCCGGGTCGTCGATCGACGGCTTATAGGAGCGCGAGCTGGTCGCGATTTTCCAACCGGCCTTGGCGAACAAGGCCTTGGTGGACTCTTCGAGGCTGCCCTTGGGCAGACCCAGCATGAGGAGAGGCGTGGAGGCGGACATGGCCCCAACGCAGCGGGCGCCCCCGGGGCGCTTCAAGGCTAAATCGGAGGGAGCAAGCGGATGTTAGGCGAAGTTTTCCCGTCCCACGAAAGGGGAGCGTCAAGGATGGCGCTTTACAATTGATCCCAAATGTAAAAAACAGGCCTTGTCTGCTCAGTCTCAACCGACAGACCTACTGCCACACCCCAAAGCTACCTACCATGAGCAACGAGCCGATCCCGCTGATCCTCATCGTCGAAGACGAACCCGAGCTTGCGAAACTGATCTCCAGCTACCTTGAGGAAGCCGGCATGCGGACCCAGGTCTGCCACCGCTCGCAACACGCGCTGCGGTTCCTGAAGAACAATTTCGCCAATCTTCTGCTGTTGGACATCACCCTGCCCGACAAATCCGGCTTCGAGCTGCTCGAGCAGCTTCGCGCCGACAACATGCAGATCCCGGTGATCTTCGTGACGGGCAACAGCATCGAGGAAAGCAAGGTGCGCGGCCTGGAAATGGGCGGCGACGACTACATCACCAAGCCCTTCAGCTACCCCGAGCTGGTCGCGCGCATCCGTGCCGTGCTCCGCCGTGCCGAGAGCAGCGGCGACCTCTCCCTCACCCGCAACGTGTCGGTGGCGGACGATCCCTTTGATTTTTGCAGCGCGAAGATCAACCCGCAGCGCCTCGAGATCACCATGCCCGACGGCAAGGTCACCAAGATCGGTCGCAAGGAGATCGGCATCATGGCCCACCTCAAGGCGCACGAGGGCGAGGTCATCCCGCGCAAGGCCCTCATCCACGCCGTGTGGGGAATCCACGCCAACGTCCGCAGCCGCTCGCTCGACCAATACATCGTCAAGGTCCGCGACTACTGCCGCGCCTCGCCCGTCGGGGTGGACGCGCTGCGCACCGTGCACGGTGTCGGCTACATCTTCGATCCCGAGGGCAAACACCGCGGCGCCGCGGCCGCAGCCTGACGCGAAGAGGGGCGCGGCCACGCAGCCCCGCCCCTGCATCAAAACAGCTCCGGCTGGCCGTAGCGCTTTTCCGCCTCGGCCAGCGTGGTGCGCATCTCCATCTCGCGGAGAAAGGCGAGCAAGGCCTGCGTGTCCGGGGCGCTTTGCTCCACCGCCGGCAGCGGGAGCGAGAGATTGAGCGTCACCAATCGCCGGTTGAGCCGCAGACGCTCCGCCGCCTCGGCCAGCGGCGCCCGAAAACGCTCGGGCTCGATGCCCGGCGCCGCGGCCAGGATGCCCTCGAGGTCGCCGTGCTTCTCGATCCACTTCACCGCCGTCTTCGGCCCCACCCCGCTGAGGCCGGGGATGTTGTCGGAGGTGTCGCCGATCAAGGCGAGGTAGTCGGCGATCTTGCCCGGCGGCACGCCAAACTTCTCCTGCACGCCGGCCGCGTCGAGCAGACGCCAGCCGAGCTTGGGCTGCGCGCTCGGCGGCGGCAGCAGGATGCGGATGCGCTCGCCCACGATCTGGGCAAAATCCTTGTCGGAGCTGACGATCAACACCTCGTCGCCCGCGGCCGCGCGCGCGACCGCGCAGGTGGCGAGCAAGTCGTCGCTCTCCACCCCGTCCTGCTCCACCGCGGCCAGTCCGAGCGCGCGCGTGATCGTCTTCACGAGCGGGATTTGTTTCTCCAGCTCCGCGGGCATCTCGGCGCGCTGCGCCTTGTATTCGGGGTGAAGCGCGAGGCGGTCCTGCGAGCCGCCGAGGTCGAAAAACACCACCGTGTGGTCGGGCTTCTCCTGATCCACGAGACGCCACACCGACTTCACCCAGCCGTGCAAGGCGTTGGTCGGAAAGCCGTCCGCGCGAGTCAGCGCCGGCGTCGCGAAAAAGCAGCGGTAAACGAGGTTGAATCCGTCGATGAGAAGCCAGCGGGACATGATGCGCCGAAGAAAGCGCGGCGCCGCGCGGGGAATCGAACCTTTTCCCCGCCACCCCGCGCCCCATGCGACCTCAGCGCCTGGCCGCGGCGTCTCGGTAGCGGGTAACCTCGCGCTCCAGCTCCGCGACCAAGGCGCGATCGCCCGCGTCCTCGGCCGCGCCGATCGCGCGCAGGATCGTCGCCTGCGCCTCCGGCCAACGCCCCGCCGCCGCGTAAGCCGCGGCCAGCACCCGACGCGACGAAGGCGATTCGGGCAGCGCCGCCACCGCGCGCTCTGCCCACATCACCGCCTCGCGAGCCTCGGCCGGCGTCGCCTGTTCGCCGGAGGCGATGCGCCACGCCAGAAACAAAGCCGCCTCCGCCGAGCCTCCGCCGGCCGCCTCGCGCAAGGCCCCGCGCCCGACCGCCTCCTCGCCCGCCACCAGACGCGCGAAGCCGAGCGCCAACCGTGACTCCACCGGCGAAAGCGCGGGATCGATGGCATACAAGGCCACGCGCACCTTCAGCCGGTCAAACTGCGGGGGCACCGCGTAGGGCAGCGCCCGTGCCCAGGCCGGCACCTCCCGGCCTTCGAGCAAACGGCGCCCGAGCGTGGCGCGAAGCTCCGGCGCCGGCTCTCCCGCGACAAGCAGCGCCTCGCGGTATTCGGCGGTAAAATCATCCGGATCGACCAGCAGCAGGTGCGTGGCGCCGAGACGCAGGAGCTCGCCCAAGGCCGCGTCGTCGGACTCGGCCACGAGCACGCGGGCCGTCGCGCGGAGGCCGTCATGGTTTTCCCAATACAAGGTCCCGACCGCGCGCATGTCGCCATGATAGCCGAGCCCGAGCGAGGCGTTGGGCGGGCCGACAAGCACCGGGCGCACGCCCTCCGGCGTCGCCTCGCGCACCACCCGCGCGAGCTCGCGATAGAGCAACTGCATCGCCTCGCCCTTCTGCACGTCGCGCACGCGCGCCACACGCCACTGCTCGAGGCCGAGCAGGAATGGCCCTGGCAAGGAGGCCAACAGCAGCAGCCAGGCGACGAGCCGCCCGCGTCCCTTGGCCCCCGCTCCCGGGCAAAACGCCGACGCCACGAGCACCGCCGTGGCGATCTGCGCCGCGCCCGCGATCGACCACCAGCGGTGCTGCCACGCCGCGAGGAGCGTCAAGGCGAGCGCCACGCCGGCCGTGCCCGCGAGCGCGGCGCGCGCCCCGCCCTCGCAGCGCCGCCAAGCGAAGGGCACGAGCAACAAGGGCAGCAGCGTGAGCACGAAGAGCCGGCCGACCGAGACGGGCACCGACCAGACCGGTTTGAACTCGTCGATATGCCGGTGCACGGCCTTCAAAAACGCCTCGCCCGCGCCAAAGGCCGCCCCGCCGCTCAGCCCCACCACCACAAGGGGCGAGAGCACCAACAGCGCCGCCCACCAAGGAAAGCGCGGCGGCGCGGGCGGCTCCACGGATGGCTCCGCCTCCGGGGCCGCTTTGGAGCGCCTCAACTCAAGTGTCTTTGCCTCGCGGGGCGGAGCCTCCGCTCCGCCCCGCGCCCGTCGCCACCACCAGGCGATGATCTCCGCCCCACCCCACCAGGCCAGCGCGTGCGCCGGGTGATTGACCTCCAGCCGCCAAGCGAAGCGATCCGGTGCAAACTCGATCAGATACAACAACAGCGCAACGCCGCCGCCCACGCGGCCCCACAGACGCCAAAGCTCCGCCCCCCGCGCCAGCACCGCATCGCGATCCGCGAAGCGCGGGCCGACGAACCGCACCAGAAGCGCCCAAGCACCGGTCACCGCCAGCAGCGGCGCGAGCGAGGCCGCGCTCACCGCGAGCCCGATGGCGCCGCACACGGCCGAGGCGCCGACCGCGAGGCGGGCGCGCCCCGCATCCGTCCGCAGGCCCCAGCCGGCGTAGGCCAGCCCCAGCAAGACGCCCAGCGCCGCCGCGGCCGCCACGCCGTGGTGGTCCGGGTAGGCGGGGTAAAACGCGATGTAGAAGCCGCGGTGGCCCACGAGCGCGGCCATGAACACCATCGCGGCCGCCGCGCCCCAGCGCCGCGCGACGAGCAAGCCTCCCCCAAGCGCGAGCGAAAGCAGCAGCGGCAGTTGCGCCCAGCGCGAAGCGAGCGCGATAGCTTGCGGCAGGGGCTCGCCGGTCGCCGCGGCGCGCAGGCGGCCGAGCGCCTCCAGCCACCCGCTCCAAGCCGAGTGCCAACGCACCTCGCGGCCTTCCGGCGGACCGTCGATCACAGTGCGGTCAAAACGCAGGGCGCCGCGCGCGATCCGCTCCTCGGTGAGGCGCAGCCAGGTGCGCCCGTCGGCCGCGATGCCGAGCGTGATCTCCGCCGACGGGCCCGGCTGCGAAGCGGCCGGCGCCTCGAAACGCTCCGCCGACACGCGATCCAGGTAGGAGGAGATCGTCACGGCATGACCGAGCGCAAAGAGCACGACACCGGCGAACACGCACCAAAATCCGCGGCCGAGACGGGACGCCGCGGCAGGTGCGGCGCCAGCGGCAGGATCGGCGGAAACGGCGGAGGCGGCGGATGACATGGACATGACCGGCGGGAGGTAGTGAAGCCGAGGGCAACAATGATCAACGCCCGGGCAACAATGGGAACGCCGGAGTGGCGGTGATCCCAATCATCCACGGGTTTCAGTTTATTACCGCGGATTTCGCAGATGAGCGCGGAGAACACTCGAAAACGCGGCAAGCTCCTGGCTCTCTTCGCGTCGAAGATCCGAACGGATCGGATAATATCAACAGCTCAAAAGATCCAAATTTAACCACGGATGGCATGGGCGAGCACGGATCAATCGGTTTGTATCCGTGATGATTCGTGAAATCCGTGGTCAAAGATCCGGCCTGTAAAGTTTCATCAACCGCCGGTATGACTGGCATGATCCGCGGCATCCGCGAAATCCTGGGGCAAATCCAAAAAAGAAAACCGCGCCGCCCGGAAGGGTGGCGCGGTTGAGAGCCGGAGAGGCCGAAGGCGAAAACGCCTCAGTTCTCGGTCGTGATGCGGCTGCGCGACTCCGAGCCGCCGGGGGTGACCACGGTCGGGTTCTGGAAGAGCGAGCTGGGCGCGACACCCTTGAGGTTCTGCTTCTTAAGAGAGCCACCGGGCGACACGAGGTTGGCCGTCACGAAGACGAGCAGGTTGCGCTTCTGCGAGGACTCGCCCTTGGAGCGGAACGCGCGGCCGATGAAGGGAATGTCGCCCAGCACCGGGACCTTGTCGTGCACGCGACGAACTTCTTCGCGGGTGAGACCGCCCATGACGAGCGTGGCGCCGTCCCAGACCGTGACGCGGGTGTTGATCTCGCGGGTCGAGAAGATCGGCTGGAAGAAGCCCGAGGGCACGGTGACGACGTTGGAGCCGCCGAAGCCGCCGCCGCCGGCGATGGCCACGGACTGGCCGCCGTATTCGACAAAGCCCTCGAACTCGGTGACGCGCGGGTTGAGCTCGAGGCTGATGGAGTAATCATCCTCTTCCACCGTGGGGGTGACGCCGAGTTCCACACCGACGTTGCGGGTGGTGAAGTCCTGCGGGGTGCCGGCGGTGATGGTCACACCGGCGGAGCCGCCGCCGTTGCTGGCGGTGCCGACCTCGGACTGGATCTCACCGTAGCTCTGCGGATAACGGAGCTCTTGGGCCACGGTGATGGTGGCGCGACTGCCGGACAGCACGGTGACCTTCGGGGCGCTGAGGAGGTCGGTGCCCTGGCGGCGGGAGATGGCGCGGAGGCGAGCCTCGATGGACACGTCGCCGACCACGCCAGTGAAGGCGAGGAGGTTGCCGGCATCGGCGCCGAAGTCCACGCTGCCGGGGAGCGCCGGGGCGTTGTTGAGGATCGGGATGGTGGTCTCGCCGGGGCGCACGATGCTGCCTTGGCCACCACTGGAGGAGCGGGTGAAGGCGGTGTTAAGCGAGCGATTGCCGCTGGCGAAGCTGTAAATGCCGGCGGAATTGCCACCCTCGTCGATGTGGGTGCCGCTCCAGGAGATGCCGAACTCGTCCAAGGCGCCTTCGGAGACGTCCATGAACTTGGCCTCGATCTCGACCTGGCGAATATCGTTGTAGCGGGCGAGGACGTTGCGGATGCGCTCGATGTTGCGGCCGGTCTGGGTGACGATGATGCCGGTGCCGTCGTAGGCGAGGGCGGAGCCCGGGACGCCTTCGAAGTTGATGCCCGCGGCTTGGAAGAAGCGGCGGATGGCATCGGCCTCGCCACCGGAGGTGCCGCCGCCACCGGCGGCGGGAGCGGGGGCAAAGGGATCGGCGCTGGCGGCGGGCGTGGCCGCGGAAGCGGCACCGAGACCGGTCATGCGGGTAAGCGTGGCGCGGGTGATCGGGAACTGCTCGGTGGAGAGGTTCACACCGTCAACACCACTGGGGCGGATCTGCACGAGATCGGTGTCGATCACGTATTGGTAACCCACGTTCTCGGTGATGATGTCGAGGATGCGGCGCAGCGAGAGGTTGCGCAGGGTGATGTTCACCAGCGGCGGCTGGGTGCCGGCGAGCGGATTGCTCAAGACGAGGTTGACGCCCTTGTTGGTCTGCGCCGGATCGAACTCTTCGGCGAGGGCGCCGAGGGTGCTGACCACGCGGCCCAGCTCGACACCCGAGAACGAAACGGTGGGGATGATGATCGAATCGAGCTTACGCTGAATCTCGATCGAGCCACCGGTGGCGCGAACGCCGCCAGTGGGCTCCACGCGCTCGATAAACACGCCGGGGCGCTGCCAGCCGGCGGCCACTTCCTCGAGGAGCTGCGAGCGGGTCTTTTCGCGGTTGAGCGTGCCTTGGCGGGCCTTGTCGTCGGCGATACGCTTGAGGAAGTATTTGGCCTCGGCGTTGTCGGCGGAGAGGGTCTCGATGGTGCGGAAGGTCACCTGGGCCTCGTCGATGGCGCCGGCGGCATACTGGCTGCGGCCGCGGGCGGAGAGGCGGGCGAGATCCTTCTGCTCGGCGATGAACTCGGGGTTGAGACGCTCGATGGGCTGGGACGGCGGGTTGAGTTCGGCGCGATCAATCCGCGCGGCCTGACGGCGAACGGCACGGCCTTCGGGCGAGGTGGCGGCGATGTAGGCGTCAAGGGCCTCCGTGGCGCCCTTGGTGTCACCGCGGGCGAGGAGGAATTGCGAGCGCTCAAGGAGGAGCGCGGTCTGCTGGTCCGAAATCTGGTCGAGAGTGGGCTGGGTGAGGGTGTTGACCGGGAGGGAGGCGGCGGCGGCGGCGAGGCGGGCGTTGGCGCCCTCGAAGTCGCCATCGCTGGCTTGGCGGGCGGCGGCGCGACGCTCGGCGCGGACATTGGCAAGCAGACCGCGGACGCGAGTTTCTTCGGCTCGGGCGAGCTCGGCGGCGACGGTGTCGGGCGCGGGAGCGGCCGGGGCCTCCACGACGACCGCATCGGCGGCCGGGGCCGCGGCGGCGACTTCGGCGGAGCGGACCGGCGCCGGGCGGTTGGGATCATAGACCACCACCGGGAGATCGGCGGCGGGGGTGACGGCGGGCGCGGAGGACTCGGCGGTGCCGGAGCCGCGGGCGATGCTGTCGTTTACACCGGTGAGAAGGCGCTGAACCGTGACGTCGTTGGGAGCGAGGACGAGGAGCTGCTCGAGGTTGGTCTTGGCGGTGGTGAGATCACCGCTGTCGCGGGCGCGAAGGGCCTCGGCCATCAGGCGAATCTTGGTCTCGGTCTGGCTCTGGGCCACCAGCTTGCTGGCCGGGACGGCCAGAGAGAGCATTACGGGGGTAGCGAGGAGCAGGAGCGCCTTTTTCGGGAGCTTGGTGTAGTTCATTTAGGGGATAAAGGGTGCGAGTTAGAAGTGGTGCGGGTTAAAAACCATCCAAAAGTCAAACCGGGCGCTTAAAAACCAGGAAATGCGCCAGGGAACGCTCCCGGAAAACCTTCCTGAACCATCACGCCGGTAGGCGGCGGCGGAGCAGGTGGAGGCGGGACGACCAAAGTCTTGGTCTCGGGCTCGGGAAGCCCGGCGCCTTCCTTAGTCACGGTAGCGCTAGGCGGCTCGAGCGTGAGTTCGCCAACCTTGTAAGTGAAGTCGCCGAGCGTGAGCGTCTCCCCGGCGCGGGCCTTGTGCTCCGCGCCACTGGCATCCTTGAGGGTGACGACCGGGGCGCCGCCGGGCACGCGGGTCTGCGTGTCGAGCTTGACCTCCTCGCCGGTTTTCAGATCGCGAACAATCGCGGTCGCCTCGACGAAGACCAAGGTGGTGCCACCCGGCTGCTGGACGACGCGGCGCTCGGCGGCGAAACGCACGATCTCGATGTCGAGGTCGGGAAGCTTGCGACCGGTGGTGCCGAAAACGACGGCGCCCGTCTCCACGTTGAGGAAGTTGCCGCGGGCTTGGTCGCCCTCGCCGACGTAGCCGACGAGTTGGAGGCGGAAGAGGGGCTGCTCGACCTTGACGAGTTCAAGGCCGAATGGGACTTCCTCAGGCTCATGCTTCGGGGGCGGCGGAGGACCATCCGGAGGGATCGGCGTGAACTGCCGCGTCTGGGTGTTGTAGTAGATCTTTGGCGGCGTGAAGACATCGTAGATCCAGAGCGGGCCGGCGGTTTGGTGCGGGGCGGGAGCCCAGCGGCGCGACTCGGGACTGCTGACCGTGATGGCGCCCGGCTCGTAAGCGATTCCGCCGGAGGGGACGGAAGGCGCGGCTCGGAATTCTTCAATGTGCGACTGCTGGACGATAGCCCAGATGCCGGCGCCGACGACGGCGAGGCCGCCGATGGCAAGAAACAGGGTGTCGTTGGATTTGGCGGACATGGGGCTCAGGGGTTCGTTTCGGCCGGGGCCTCGGCGCCGTCCTCGGACGGCTTCTCGACCAAGGAGACAAATTCGACGGTGACGACGAAGCGGGAGTCGGTCTGCTCCACGATGGGACGCTCGGCCTCGGCGGCGGGAGCGGCGGTGGTTTCGGCACCAAAGAACGCGAAGGGGTTGCTGGCGGCAGGCCGCGAGGTGGAGCGCGACTCGGTGCGGGTGAGCGGCTCGACCTCGACGGAGCGCACCACGACGGGCAGCTCGAACTGCGCGAGCTGGTTGAGCACGGAGCGCAGCGAGTTGGTGGTGCCGACAAAGGCGAAGCGGAAGGGGATCGTGTCAACGAAGCCCGGGACGCGCGCGGAAGTGCGAGGGTCGATGACGAAGTAGTCGCCACCTTCGGCGCCGGACTGGCCTCCGCCGACCGATTGCCCCTCGGCCATCTGCTGGCGCTGCGCGGCGGTGAGGGGGCGCTCGCGTTGGAGGGAGAGGAACTCGCGCGGCTTGGCGGCGAGCACCACGCCCATAAGGTAGTCGGCGTATTGACGCTGGCGGAAGACCGGCTCGATCAGCTCGCGCTCGGCGCCGGTGCTGGCGTAGGCCGCGAATCCAAGCCGATTTTCCGCGGGCAGCGCGACCTCGGCCTTCTGGGCGGCGTCGCGGATGCGTTCGACGTAGTTGGCGATGTCGAAGTAAGAATCGGTGGAGGAAGCGGGCACCGAAGCCGCCGCGAGGCGCTGGGCGGCCTCGCCTCCGGCGCGGAGGATCTGCCGGATCTCGGCACGGGTCTTCTCCGCTTGGGCGCGATCCGCCTCGACCAACGCGACGTTTTCGCGCGAAGGGAAGGGATTTTGGCGGGCGAAGGCCTGGAGATCACGCTGCTTTTGCTCGATCTCGGTGGCGAGTCGCGCGGTTTGGGAGCGCTGGCTGAAGACCAGCCAGGCCTCTCCGGCGGCGACCGCGCCGATGACGATCAGCGTGGTGTAGAAGAAGGGGTGGGATTTAAAGCTGGCCATGGCGATCAGAGGGGGCGGGCGGGATCGATCACGAGGATGAAGTCGAAGCGAAGGATGCCCGGGGTGTTGGGATCGAAGCTCTCGCGCTCGACCGCCTGGATGAACTGGGAGTCCACGAAGCTGGCGAGGAGGCTCTTCACCCGCTCGTAGGAATCGGGCGAGACGCGAGTGACGGGGTTGCGGCGGTCGAGGAGGCGACCGCTCAACTGGAGGCGCAGGACGGGGCGAACCGGCTGGCCGTCGGGGCCGAGGGCGGGCTCTTCGGCTGGGGCGCCGCCGCCGAACAAACCGCCGGAGGGCGCGGCCTGCGCGCCGGGATTGGTGCGCAGCACCGAGAGGCTCTCCAGCCAGACGTCCTCGACCTTCACGAGGCGGTCCTGGAGGTCGGAGAAGAAGTTGATCCAGTTGTTCTTCGACTCGGCGAGACTCTGCACCGCGTCGATCTGGGCCTTGGCCTCCTCGAGCACGGCGAGATTGGAACGGATCTTGGTCTGGTTGCTCTCGAAGGGGAGCGCGGCTTGGCGAACTTCGTCCAGTTGGCTACGGGCGGCGGCGAGCGCGCGGCTGGCTTGGACGACCAAGGGCAGGAAGGCCACGGCGATCAGGGCGGCGGCCGCGATGAGCTTGGGCTGGCGGCTCTGGAAAGCGAGGCGGCGGGCGATGGCCGGCGGGAGAAGGTTGATCGACTTGCGGCCCGCCTCGGCCGGCACGCAAAGGCCGATGAGG
Organism: Verrucomicrobiota bacterium; assembly: GCA_030605125.1. Taxonomy (GTDB): domain Bacteria; phylum Verrucomicrobiota; class Verrucomicrobiia; order Opitutales; family Opitutaceae; genus IMCC26134_A. The sequence continues at coordinate 13,782 of JAUWBD010000068.1, forward strand.
CTGGCGAGGACCGGAGCGATCTCGGGCGCCTGAGCGGCCCCGGCGCCGACGGTCACGTTGCGCAGGGGATCGAGACGCTCGACCTTGATCTTGAGCTTTTCCTGGAGCTGGCCGGGCAGATCGGCGAGCACGGAACCGCCGCCGGTGAGGTAGAGGGCGGCAGGCTGCTCGGCGCCGCTCTGGCGGCGGTAGTTGACAATGGAGCGGGTGAGCTCGAGGTGGAGCTTGGAGATGAAGGAGCCGGCGGCGTTGGTAACGGCGCCGCGGGCGGGCGAGGTGGCGGGCAGCTCGCTCTCTCCGTTGAGAACCTGGACCTTGATCGTCTCGCAGGGGGTAAAGTCGTGCTTCAGCTCGTCGGAGACCGACTGGGTGATGGTGTTGCCCGCAAGTTGAATGGTGCGAACGAAGAAGCGGTGGCGATCGGCAAAGATGAGGTTGGTCGAGCGGGCGCCGATATCCGCGATGATCACGCTGTCATTGACCTCCGGGTAATTGTAGCGGAAGCAGCGAAGCACCGCGACGCTCGAAGGCAGCACCTCGACCACGGAGAGGCCGGCGCCGGCGAGCGCGTCGCAGGTGTCGTGCACGACATCCTTTTTCGCGGCGGCCAGCATGAGCTCAAGGTCGAGACCCTCCTCGGAGACGACCTGATAATCCCACACGACCTCGTCCAGCGAGTAGGGGATGTTTTGCTGCGCCTCGAACTGGACGATCTTGGCGCGCTTCGATTCCTCGACCGAGGGAGTCTTGATGAACTTGCCGAGGATATGGTGGCCCGGCAGTCCCGCTTTGGCGGCGCCGGCGAATTTCTCGCGCTTGGCGGTCTCCAAAAGCACCTGGCCGATCATGCCGGTCCATCCGGCATCAAGCGAGGGATCGGGATTGAAGGCGTCGAGCGCCAGCTTCTCGAGTTGCAAACGTCCGGACTTGTCGCTGCTCACCAGCCCGCAGGCAAGATGACCGGCGCCGCAGTCCACGGCGAGAACGCGGGGTAAAGACATAGGGGAAAAGTGTGTGTTTCAGCAGGGAGATTTTGCAGCAAGCCGAAACTTGCCGGGAATGGTCCCAAGGAGGACCGTTTAGCGCTGGGCTTCGCGCCGCACCATGTTGGGGGCGGAGAGGCGCGCCTCGTAAGCGAAGGGCGTGAGATGCTGCGGGAGCATCACACCGTCGTTCACCGAGCCCTGGGAGTTGGCTTGAGAAAGGAAATTGCGAACCGAAGCCTCGCTGGTGAAGGCGCTGCTCGCGCTGTGGCGGGAGAGGGGCTGGGGCTGACCGGCCGCCTCGATCTCGACCGCGTAGAATTTCACGTCGGTGCGGAGCTTGTCGCGACGAACGACCTCGGGCGGGAGGTAGAAGCGGAAGGTGGAACGACCGCCCTCGAGGGTGACGGCCTCGGCGCTGGACCGATAAAAGACATTACGATTGGCACCCTTCTCGTCGGGGAGCTCGAAGCTGACCGTCAGCGTGACGCGCACCCGATCCACGAACTGGCCGGAGACGGCGCGCCCGCCGGGCCGGACGTTGAGCTCCACGGCGGCCTCGAACCAGTTGTCGCCATTGAAACGCTGCGTGCCGAAGCGCACCTGGCCGTTCACCTCGACCTGGGCTCCGGCTTCCGCGGCGGCCGGGGCGGGCTGGGCCGAGAGCCGTAGGGGGGAAGCGGATACAAACGCGAGCAGGGTCAAGGCGAGAAAGGCGGGTATCTTCATGAGGGGAGGCGCGGAGATTTGGACAAGGGCGCGCCAGCGTCACGCACAAACTCCTCCTTCACGCCGGTGCGCGATCCCGGATATTTCCCGATGAGCGGAGCTTATCGCCGCCCCTTGGCGCCGACGGGCGTCCGCGCCTTTGCCCGTTCAGGCCGCCACGCGACGCCAACGACCGGGCGCCTCCCCCGCCGCAGCGCGGAACCAACGGCAAAAATGCGCCGCGCCCGAAAAGCCGAGGGCGAAGGCGACCTCCTTCACCGGTCGCGCCCGGTCGGCGAGGATGCGCTTCGCCTCGAGCAGCCGACGCCTGGCGAGGTAGGCGCGCGGCGTGAGTCCGCACTGTCGCACGAACAAGCGGTCCAGATGCCCGACGCTCACCCCGAGGCGCGCCGCCAGTTCCTTCTCGCGAAACGCCTCGCGCCAAGAATGCGCGTCCAGGGCCCGCCAGGCCTCCGAGACGCGCGCATCCACGCCGCTCAGGCGCGAAGGCGCCACCCCCCGATCCGCCAGGACCGCGAGGTAGGCGCGCGTCCAGTCCGCGAAACCCGCCTGCATCTCGAAAAACGCGTCCGGGCTCACCGTTCGCCCCCACAGATCCGTGCCCGCGCCCGGGAAACGCCGCGCCACCAGGCGCACCAGCTTGTCGGCGGCGCGATTCATGCCCGTCGCGTCCGCCTCGGGCAGCACGAGGAAGCGGTCCACCAAGGCGTCGCCCGCGGGCCACTGGAGGCGAAAATTCACCGAGACGATTTCGGCGTCGTCGGAAAACTCCTGCACGTGCGGAGCCGGCCCGCCCAGCAACCACTCCCCCGCCCCGGCTCGCAGCACCCGCCGGCCGAGACGCACGCGCACCGCGCCTCGCCGCAATCGCCACGCGAAAAGCGCGCCGCCTTTCGCCTGCATGCGCCGGTTCGGCGGCGCCACCGGCCCCGCGTAGGCCCAGATCAGCCGCGCCTGCAAAAGCGACCAATCGGCCACGGTCAAAACCAGGGAGGACGAGGACGAACGAACCGGAGGCATGCGTGAAATCGTCAATTTTTTAGTCAACTTTGGCAACTGCCGACGCTTGGCCCCGCCCTAGGTCGCCCCAGACTGTCCGCATGCCTTCCCCCGCTTTTTTTGAAGAACCCGCCCGCCGCCTGCCCCTACTCGACGAAGCCGACGTGCTTGTCGTCGGCGGCGGTCCCGGCGGCATCGGCGCCGCCATCGCCGCGGCGCGCAACGGCGCCCGCACCCTCCTCGTCGAGCGCTTCGGCTCCTTCGGCGGCACCTGGACCGCCGGGCTGCTCAGCGCCATCATGCCCTTCCCGCACGTGAAGGGGATTTTCACCGAGATCGTCGCCGCGCTCGAGACCGCCTCGGCTTGGCACGGCTGGGGCGGCGAGGGCCACTCGCGCGGCGGCACCTACGACGCCGAGACCGCCAAGCTCGTGCTCGACCGCCTCGTGCTCTCCGCCGGCGTGGTCCCGTATTTCTTCACCCAGGTCGCCGACGTGATCCGTGACGGCGACCGGCTCGTCGGCGTGATCGTCGAATCGAAGGAGGGCCGCGCCTTCATCCGCGCCCGCCAGATCATCGACGCCTCGGGCGACGGCGACGTCTGCGCCCGCGCCGGCGTGCCTTTCGCGCAAGGGCGCGAGCAGGACGGCGCCGTGCAGCCGATGACGATGATCTTCACGATGAGCGGCGTGGACGAGGCCCGCGTGACTGAGGCGCGCAAGGACGACTGGCATTTCGTCAAACCCTGGAAAGCCGCCAAGGCCCGCGGCGAGGTGACGGTGCCGCGCGAGGATGTGCTGACCAACCCCAACCCGCGCCCCGGAGTCTGGAATTTCAACACCACCCGCATCATCGGGAAAGACGGCACCAAGGTGCGCGACGTCACCGAGGCCATGATCGAGGGCCGCCGCCAAGCCGCCGAGGTCGCCGCCTTCATGCGGAAATACATCCCCGGTTTCGAGAACGCGCTCATCCAGGAAACCGCCGCCCACGTCGGCGTGCGCGAGACGCGCCGCGTGCGCTGCGACTACACCGTCTCCACCGAGGACATCGTCCAGTGCACGCCCTTCGAGGACTGCATCGCCCGCGGCGACTGGTATATCGACATCCACAGCCCCACCGGCGAGGGCACGCAACGCATCCACCCGCCCGAGGGAAAGTGGTATGAGGTGCCCTACCGCAGCATCCGCGCGCACGGGCTCGAGAACGTGCTCATCGCCTCGCGTTGCCTCGACAGCTCGCACGAGGCCCACGCGGCGATCCGGATCACGCCGCAAGTGGTCGCGATCGGCCAGGCCGCCGGCACCGCCGCCGCGCTCTGCGTGCGCGATCGCCTCGACTCCACCCGCCGGCTCGACGCCGCGCTCCTGCGCCGCACGCTTCGGGAGCAGGGCGCGTTTGTCTAAGCGGCCGCCCGCCCGCACGGAGCCGCCCCGCGCGGGCGGCTTCGTGCTGACCTGAAAAATGTCGCGCCTCGGCGGAGATTGCCGCGCCGGCGCCGAGGGGCTTGGCTCGCGGACTCCTTCCGACTCCCCGATGAAAAAAGCCGCCATCCTCCAAAAGCTCAGCACCGAAAAGGTCGTCGCCCTGATCCGCGCCGACAACCCCGACGGTCTCCTCGACTGCGCCAAGGCGCTCGCCGCCGGCGGGCTCACCTCGATCGAGCTCACCATGACCACGCCCGGCGCGATCCGCATGCTGGAGAAGGCCAGCGCCGAGCTGCCCGACTTCCTCTTCGGCCTCGGCACCGTGCTCGACGCCGAGACCGCGCGCGCGGGCATCCTCGCCGGCGCGAAGTTCATCGTCACCCCCGCGCTGCGCCCCGAGGTGATCACGCTCTGCCAGCGCTACTCCGTGCCGATCTTCTGCGGCGCGCTCACCCCGACGGAGGTGGTCAACGCCTGGGAGATGGGCGCCGACGCCGCGAAGGTCTTCCCCGCCGAGTTCTTCGGCCCCGCCTACATCAAGTCGCTCAAGGCCCCGCTCCCGCAGGTGGAGCTCGTGCCCACGGGCGGCGTGACCGCCGAGAACGTCGGCGAGTTCATCAAGGCCGGCGCCTTCGCCACCGCCGCCGGCAGCTCGCTGGTCGAGGCCAAGGCGCTGAAGGAGAAAAACTGGGCCGCGATCACCGCCAAGGCGCAGGCCTTCGTGAAGGCCGTCGCCGCCGCGACCGCGAAGTGAAGGCCGCGCCCGGCCCCCGGGCCGAACGGCGTATCCATCTTTTCGTTACATAAATCCGGGGCCCCTCGCGGGGCCCCGGATTTTTTGCGGCTACTCGCCGAGGAGCTTGCGGATGTCCGGCAGCGGGCGCTTGCGGCGTCCGGCGGCGTCGCGCTCGAGCCAAGGCTCGGCCGGAGGCTGGTCGTCCGGATCGAGCTGGCTCTTGTCGAGCGGGCGGACGTCCTCGCCGTCCTCGTCGTCGGATTCGCCGATCTCCACGCCCTCCAGGTCCACGTCGTCCCATTCGGTGGGATCGAAAAACTGGCTCAGGCGGCGCGCCACGGGATCGAGGATCGCGGCGGGATTTTTCACGCGACCAGCCTTCACCATCTCGAAGACGCAGGGCAGGTATTGGTCCTCGTAGCGACGGCGGAAGTCGCTCAGCCACTTGTTGGCCACGCCCTCGCGGCGGTTGAGCAGCACGACGTCGGAAAAGTGGATGCACGCGTCGAACCACGGCTGGAGCGCGGGGTGTTTCTCGGCGAGCTGGCAGTGCACCACGGTGAGGATGCGTGCCACGGGCAACGAATGCGCAGCGAGCCAGGGCTTGAGGGCCTCGAGCTGATCCACCGGGTCCACGCGTCCGTCGAGCAGGATGAAGATATGGGTCGCCTCCGCCGGCGGCGCGTCGGCCACGATGAGTTGCAGCTCGGCGTTCCATGCCATGGGCGCGGCGGACTTCGCGCCGATCTTCTCGTCGGCCGGGAGGGCGCCCTCGCCGGCGGGCAGATAGACGTGCGCCCGCTCCTCGACCGCGTCGAGCCCGTCGGTGATCAGGTCGGCCAGCACCTCACGCCGACCGGAGCCGGGAGCGCCGAGGACCACGTAAACAAGTTGGCTGAGATCGGCGGCTACGTCGGACATGGTGGTGGAAGATCAGGGTTGCGCGAAGAACACAAACGGACGCGGCCCGGTGAGCCGAGTCGCGGCGGTGGAAGGAGTTTCAAAACTCAAAGCTGCGATTCTGCGCGGAGTCACGCAGCCAATGATCGAGGAGGACGAGCGCCGTCATCGCCTCGACGATGGGCACCGCGCGGGGCACGACACAGGGATCGTGGCGGCCCTTGCCCATCAGCTCGGTGGGATTCCCGGCGAGATCGACGGTGGACTGGGATTGCAGGATCGTCGCGGTCGGCTTGAAGGCGACGTTGAAGAGAATCTCCTCGCCGTTGCTGATGCCGCCCTGCACGCCGCCGGAGCGGTTGGTCGTGGTGCGGACGCGGCCATCGCGGTTTTCGAAAAGGTCGTTGTGCTCGGATCCGCGCAGGAGCGAGCCGCCGAAACCGCTGCCGATCTCGAAGCCCTTGGTCGCGGGCAGCGAGAGCATGGCCTTGGCGAGATCGGCCTCGAGGCGGTCGAAGACCGGTTCGCCGAGCCCCACGGGCACGCCGCGCACGCGGCACTGGATCACGCCGCCGACGGAGTCGCCCTCGGCGCGCACGGCCTTGATGCGCTCGATCATGCGGGCGGCGGTGTCGGCGTGCGGGCAACGCACCGCGGTGGCCTCGATTTGCTCGAGCGAGGGAAAGTCGGCCAACGACTCGGCGGGCGCGGCGATGTCGTGGATGCGGGTGATATAGGCGCGGATCTCCACGCCGCGGCTCGCGAGGATTTTTTTGGCGATGGCTCCGGCGGCCACGCGGCCGATGGTCTCGCGCGCCGAGCTGCGCCCTCCGCCGTTGGGGTCGCGGATGCCGAACTTGGTCTGGTAGGTGAAGTCGGCGTGCGAGGGGCGGAAGGCCGCCTTCATTTCGCTGTAGGCGGAGGAGCGCTGGTCGGTGTTGCGCACCAGCATGCAGATCGGGGTGCCGGTGGTCTGGCCCTCATAGACGCCGGAGAGGATCTCGACGGTGTCGGCCTCCTTGCGCGGCGTGGTGATGTCGCTCTGGCCAGGGCGGCGGCGGTCGAGCTCGGCCTGGATCTCGACGGCGCTGATGGGCAGGCGCGGCGGGCAACCGTCCACGGTCACGCCGATGGCCGGGCCGTGGCTCTCGCCCCAGGTGGTGATGCGAAAAAGGTGTCCGAAGCTGTTGGGCATCGTGCGGGCAGGTTGGGCCCAAGCCCCGATGCCGCAAGGGGCAAAAAAAGCCCGCTTGGTCCTTCGTCATTCCGCGCCTCCGGCGCAACCCGTTGGTGTCCCCGCCGTGAATCGAACACGGATCAGTCGTTTAGGAAACGACCGCTCTATCCATTTGAGCTACGGGGACTTAAATTATGAGCGACTTAGACCAACCGGAGCGGAAAAAATCTTCAGGGCCTACCAAAAGTTCTACTCCACCTTCGGCAGTCTTATGAAGTTCAATGGCGCCCACTGACGTAAGTTTGATCCGAAGTGAGCGCCGGCAAGCAAGCGAAACCCTAGTCATTGCCGCGACCCAATCGGCTCGTTTAAGACGCACTAAAAGCAACCGAAAGGGGCCGCCGCCCCAAGTCGGGCGAGCAGTTGCCGATCGGGCCCCAAATGCCGCTCGCTCAGCTCGCATTGCCAAGCGCATGAGCAAACGGCACGGCTGTTCAGACTTTTCCTACACCGATCACGCTCTGCCAGACGGCGAGGACGGAGAAGTCCTCGCGCAGGCGGCGGACACCGGCGTCGCGGAGTTGGCGGGCACGCTCACGGGAGACGCCGAGCTTGGCGGCAATGTCGTCGAGCGTGCCGTCCTCGAGGAAGTAGATGCGCACGGCAGTGGCCTGTCCGGTCGTCAGACGGCCGAGCGCGGCGACAAGGGCCGAACGCAGGTCGCCCGCCTCGGCCTCGTCGCCGGGACGCGCGGCCGTCTCGTCCACCAAGGTCTCGACCACGGATCGGCCATCCTCGCCCTCGAAGTCGAGCGAGACGGGACCCGCGCCATCGGTCTCCACTTGGCCGACCCGGGAGACGGACCAGCCGAGCTCGGCGGCGATTTCCACCGTGGTGGGCTCGCGACCCAGCTCTGCGGTCAGCGCGGTGCGCGTCGAGGCGAGTGTCCGCGCGCGGGCGCGAGCACCACGACCGACGGGGTCGAGGCGACGCAGTTCGTCCAGCATCGCGCCGCGCACACGCACGTAGCAGTAGGCGCGCACGTCGCCGCTCGCCTTGGCGAAAGACTCGACCAGGGCGAGACGGCCAGCGGAAGCGAGGTCGTCACGCGAGACGTGCGCAGGCAGTTGCCGTGCGACCGAGGCGAGGGCCTGGTCCACGACGTCGAGCACGTCAACGAGGGTGAGTTCTGCGGGAGCGGTGGTCATGACGAGCGTCGGCGGTGCGACGCGGGAGAAACGAGAAGGCGCCCGCAGATCGCTGCGGGCGGTTAAGACGGAGAGGGAAGAAAGTGGCGCCAGTCGGGGTGCGTGGGGGCACCGATCATGGCGGCCACGGGACGAGGCTTCGGAGCGGCGGGCGGGCGAATCAGGCGGAGGCCGGCCTCGTGCGGGAGGCGGTTGGCTTTGCGTGAATTCACGTCGCGACGGGACCAGACGAGGTTCTCGAAGGAGTCGCGGCCGCCGCGGTCGCGAGGCACGACGTGATCGAGGTTGCCCTGATCCCAGCCGACCTGCTCACCGGTGTATTGGCACACACCGCCATCGCGCTGGAAAATGGCGCGACGGGTGAGGCGCGGTTGGGCCATCGGCATGCGGTCGAAGTTCGTCGCGATGATGACCGTGGGCACGCGGATCTGCCGGCGGGGCGTGTTGACCGAGAGGTCGAAGGGACGCACCGGAAGCTCGATCCACTGAGCCCAGGGCACCGGCACCACGCTGCTGAGGCGGGTGTAGTCGGGCGTGCCGTCGGGGAGCGGCGGATACGCGATGTCGAGGGCGACCGCCGGAGCGATGCCGTCTGCGCCGCCGTTGAGCGCGACCAAGGCCTGCTTGACCGTGCGGTGGCCGATGGGCTGCCACGAGCGGTTGAGCGCGAGGACGAGAGGCTTGTCGAGGAGTGTGGTGTTCATGGGAACGAAAGGGAAAATGTGGGCTCTTTTCGTGAGGGGATGTCCTGGCAGGTGGAGGTCTCGCCCGGGCGTGCGCCGGGCTCTGCGCGTTACGAGGGCGCTGCGTCGCTTACCTACGCTTCGAGACCGAGAAGTGGCGGACGGAGCGCGCAGCGCGGAGAGGGCGCAGCCCCGAACGAGAGTGAGGGGGGAGCCGCGCGGGTGCCCGCGCAGCGGGCGGCGCGGTGACCAAAGCGGAGGTCCTGCCCCTCAGCGCCGGTAAAGACGCCGATCGCGTTAGCACCGCGTCTCCTCGCTCCGAGGATTCGCTCTCCAAAGATGGTTGGCCCGACCGGTAATGCTCCGGTGTCTGTCGCTTATCAGGCGGCTGCTCTGCTTTTGAGCTACGGGCCCATGGGAAAATGGCGGAGGGCGGTGAAGTCGCATCACAACCGGCGGTGCCGGTCCGTTCGCTTTCGAGGCGGCGCCCGAGCTTTTCGGGTTCACCCCCCAAAAATGGCGGAGAGAGGTGGTCATGCTCCACAGCCGGCGTTCGGCCAACCCAACGTGTTTCCAACACGTGCCGGGCCTCGCCCGGTTCTCTCTCCATGGCGGACGGAGCGCGGTAGCGCGAAGATGGCGCAGCCCCGAACGCAGTGAGGGGTGAGCCGCACGGGTGTCCGCGCAGCGGGCGGTGCGGCGAACAAGGTGGAGGACTCGAGCCCCAGCGACATCATTGCCGCCCTGCCCGTTTCAAACGGGTGCCCGCGCCTCGCGGGTTCGCCTTCCAAAAGTCTCCACGGGTGGAGTTGCACCACCATTAGGCCGTTTAGAAGACGGCTGCCT
>JAUWBD010000072.1 GCA_030605125.1 Verrucomicrobiota bacterium
GGCGAACTGAGGCGCGTCGCGCGCGCGAACCCGGCGGATGCGCCGTCGGGGACGGCTTGTCCCGGCAGCCTCCGCCGCGACGGGGTCGGGGCAGGGCGCGCCGCGCCTTGATTTCCGGGGGTTGCTTGGCGAGTAGTGAAGCATGTCGGGCCCGCCACAACGGCGGGCCAGCACCCGCCCGGGCGGCAGGAGATCGCCATGTCCCCCAAGGAAGTCATTCAGCTCGCGCACGAGCAGGGCGTGCAGTTCGTCGACCTGCGCTTCATCGACCTGCCCGGCCTGTGGCAGCACTTCTCGATTCCGGTGGCGGGGCTCACCGAGGGCTTGTTCGATGACGGCATCGGCTTCGACGGCTCGTCGATCCGCGGCTTTCAGACCATCGACGAGTCCGACATGCTGCTCGTGCCCGATCCCGAGTCGGCCGCGCTCGACCCGTTCACGAAGGTGCCGACGCTCGCGCTGATCTGCAACGTGCGCGATCCGATCACCGGCGAGGCGTACTCGCGCGACGCGCGCCACGTGGCGCAGAAGGCCGAGCTGTTCCTCAAGGGCAGCGGCATTGCGGATACCGCCTACTTCGGCCCCGAGCTCGAGTTCTTCTTCTTCGACGAGATCCGCTTCGACCAGACCTACAACTGCGGCTACTACCACATCGACTCCGAGGCCGGCTTCTGGAACGCCGGCAAGCCGGGCACGCCCGAGCGCCCCAACCTCGGCTACAAGCCGCGCTACAAGCAGGGCTACTTTCCGACGCCGCCGATGGACAAGTTCCAGGACATCCGCAGCGACATGGTGCTGGCGCTGCAGTCGGTCGGCGTCGAGGTCGAGGTGCACCACCACGAGGTCAGCACCGCCGGCCAGACCGAGGTGGACATCCGCTTCGGCACCCTCACCCGCACCGCCGACCGGGTCATGTGGTACAAGCACTGCGCGAAGAACACCGCGCTCAGGTACGGCAAGACCGCGACCTTCATGCCCAAGCCGATCTTCCAGGACAACGGCTCGGGCATGCACACTCACCAGTCGCTGTGGAAGGACGGCAAGAACCTGTTCTACTCGGCCGGCGGCTATGGCGACGTCTCGGAGCTGTGCCTGCACTACATCGGCGGCATCCTCGCCCACGCGCCGGCGCTGTGCGCGCTGATCGCGCCCACCACCAGCTCGTACCGGCGCCTGGTGCCGGGCTACGAGGCGCCGATCAACCTCGTCTATAGCCGGCGCAACCGCTCGGCCTGCGTGCGCATACCGATGTACTCGCGCTCGGAAGGCGCCAAGCGCATCGAGTTCCGCACCCCCGACGGCTCGTGCAACCCCTATCTCGCCTTTGCCGCGTGCCTGATGGCGGGCCTCGACGGCGTCATGAACCGCGCCGATCCGGGCGACCCGATCGACAAGAACCTCTACGATCTGCCGCCCGAGATCGCACGCGGCATCAAGCAGCTGCCCGGCTCGCTCGACCGCGTGCTCGACGCGCTCGAGGCCGATCACGAATTTCTGCTGCGCGGCGGGGTGTTCACGCGCGACCTGATCGAGACCTGGATCGCCTACAAGCGCGACAACGAGGTCGACGCGCTGCGTCTGCGCCCGCACCCGTGGGAGTTCGCGCTGTACTTCGACATCTGAGGCCGGCGCGCGGCGTCATCCCGGCGTCTCGCCGCCTCGGGGCGGCCTTTCTTGCTGTCCGCCGGGTGCTCGGCCGTCATGACTTGCGGTCGATGCGGCGCCGTCGCGTCATGTTCTCGGGTGTCAGGATGTCGTCGAGTTCGGCGGGGCTCAGCAGGCCCTCCTCCAGCACCAGCTCGGCGACGCCGCGGCCGGATTCGAGGGCCTTCTTCGCGATGCGGGTCGAGTTGTGGTAGCCGATGAACGGGTTGAGGGCCGTGATGATGCCGATGCTGTGGGTCACCAGTGCCCGGCAATGCGCCGCGTTGGCGGTGATGCCGCGGATGCAGCGCTCGGTCAGCACCTGCATCGCCCGCGTCATGATGCGCATCGATTGGAGAATGTTGAAGGTGATCACCGGCTCGAAGGCGTTGAGTTGCAATTGCCCGGCCTCCGCGGCGAAGGTCACGGTAAGGTCGTTGCCGATCACCTGGTAGGCGACCTGGTTCACGACCTCGGGGATCACCGGGTTCACCTTGCCGGGCATGATCGAGGAGCCCGGCTGCGTGGCCGGCAGGCGCAGCTCGCCCAGCCCGGCGCGCGGGCCCGAGCCGAGCAGGCGGATGTCGTTGGCGATCTTCGTCAGGCTCGCCGCGATCGCCGCGATCTGCCCGGCCGCCTCCACCGCGTCGTCGCGCGCCGCCTGCGCCTCGAAGTGGTTGCGCGCCTCGACAAACTCCAGCCCGGTCTCGGCGGAGAGGATCCGCGCCACCACGCCGCCGAAGCGCGGGTCGCAGTTGATCCCCGTGCCCACCGCCGTGCCGCCGACCGCCAGCTCGCGCAGCGCCGCCACGGCCTTGTCCACGCGCTCCACGCCCTTCGCCACCTGCGCCGCGTAGCCGGAAACCTCCTGCCCGAGCGTGAGCGGGGTGGCGTCCATCAGATGCGTGCGGCCGATCTTGATGATCGCGTCAAACTCCCGCGCCTTCGCCTCGAGCGCTTCGCGCAGATGCTCCAGCGCCGGCCGCAGCCCGCGCGCCAGCGCCAGCGCCACGCTGACGTGTAGCGCCGTGGGGATGATGTCGTTGGACGACTGCCCGAGGTTGACGTCGTCGTTCGGGTGCGCCGGGCGCTTCGAGCCGATTGGCTCGCCCGCGAGCTGGCTCGCGCGGTTGGCGATCACCTCGTTGGCGTTCATGTTGGTCGAGGTGCCGGAGCCGGTCTGGAAAACATCGACCGGGAAGTGCGCGTCGAGCCGCCCCTCCGCCACCTCGCGCGCGGCGCGCCGGATGAGCTCCGCCTTCGCGCGCGGCAGCAGCCCGAGCTCCTCGTTGGCCTGCGCGCAGGCCAGTTTCACGAGCCCGAGGCCGTGCAAAAACTCCGGCGGCATCGCCCGCCCGCTGATCGGGAAGTTCAGCACCGCCCGCTGTGTGGAGGCTCCGAAAAGCGCCTCGTCCGGCACCGCCATCTCGCCCATCGAATCGCGTTCCGTTCTCATGGTTACAGTCTGCCGAGCCCGGCTCCCGCCGCAACGCCGCCGGGTTTTTAAAGCGCCCGAATCGCCGGCCGCCCAGCCACTTCAAAAAAGCCACGACCGCCGGAGCCGCTTCCCGCTTGCGGGAGTGTTCGCGTGAACACATGCTGATCGCATGCTCACGGAGAAACAAGAAGCCATCCTCGACTACGTGCGCGCCGTCCAGAGCGAGCGCGGCATGCCGCCCAGCACCCGCGACATCCAGCGGCAGTTCGGCTACGCCAGCCAAAACGCCGCCATGAACCACCTCCGCGCCCTCGCCAGGAAGGGCGCCATCGAGCAGATCAACGGCCGCACCTGGGGCCTGAAGGCCCGCCTCGTGCAGACCCAGCTCTTCACCGTGCCGCTCTACGGCAGCATCCCCGCGGGCCCGCCCGTCAGCGCCGAGCAAAGCGCGGACGAGACGATCCAGATCGACCCCGCGCTTTTCGGCCTCCCCGCCCGCGCCCTCCGCCGCATCTGGGCCTTGCGCGTCCGGGGCGACTCGATGATCGAAGCCCACATCCTCGACGGCGACATCGCCCTCCTCGAGCACCGCGAGCCCCGCTCCGGCGACATCATCGCCGCGCTCGTGAACGGCACCGAGACCACCCTCAAACGCCTCGTCCACCGCGGCCGCACCGCCATCCTCCGCCCGGAGAACCCGCGCTACGCCGACATCATCCCCGAGACCGGCCTCGAGTGCCAGGGCGTGCTCGTGGGCTTGGTCCGCCGCCTCTCTGGAGCATACATCTGAGAGAACGCGCCAGCCGTTGGCCCGGCGGCGAGGGCCGAGTATCCGCCCCCCATGCCTACCCCTTGCCCCGGCCGTTTGCTTGTCGCCCTCCTCACCGTTTCGACCGCCCCTCTTCTCGCAAGCTCCCCCACCCGCCTCCTCCTCCACACCGCCGACGGAGGTTGGGGCGCCGACGCGATGGTGACCGGCAGCAAGACGCTCACCGCCCGCCCGCTCGGCGGCGGCGCCTGGCTCGGACCAAAGGACGCCGGCGCGCGACGCAAAGTTTACCTTCGCTTCGACCTGAAGAACGTCCCGCTCGAGCGCATCGCCGCCGCCCGGCTGAAGCTCACCATCGCCGAGATGGACCTCACCGACGCCGGCTTGTCGGAGGGACTCGGCTACCGGATCTTCGGCCTCAACGACGGCGCCCGCCCCGAAGCGAACGGTCGCCTCGGCGAAGACTGGCCCGAGATGTTGATCACCTACGACAACGCCCCCGCCAACGTGCACGACGAGCGCACGGTCAGCCTCGGAGCCGGCGTGGACCGCGGCGGCCAGGCTCGCACCCTGGGCGAATCCGTTTTGCAGGGCAGCGTCTTCGCCGCCGGGCAGAGCTTCACGATGCTCGATTCGGCCGGGGACCCGCGCCTGCTCGATTTCCTCCGCGCCGATACCAACGGTCACGTGACTTTCATCATTACCCGCGTGCAGGGCAGCTCGGCCAACACCCTGACCTTCGCCGCCCGCGAAAATCCGCGCGGCCTGCCCGCCCCCACGCTGGAGATCGATCTGCTCCCGTGACCGGAGCGGGCACGCCGGCGGCCCCGGCGCCGCGCCCCGCTGCAGGAGCAGCCGCGACGGCGCCTCAAGGCGTCCCTCACCAACAGGCCGCCGTGTAGGGGTCGATAAACCCCTCCAGGAAACGGTGCGGATACAGCGCCCGCGCGTCGCCGTGATGCCGCAAGGCCGGACCGTCCTCCCGTGAGCCGCCTTGGTTGACGACCAAGGCCCCGCGCACGAAGGCCGTCTTGCGCCGCGCCCAGCCCGTCTCAAACAGGCTCTCGTCTAGCGTGGTTTCGAAGCGCGCCGCGCCCGCATTCCAGCGGATCACCGCGGGCAGCGCGCCCGCCTCGCCGCTCTCCACATCCGCGCCCGCCAGCACCGGCAGGCGACCGTCCGGACGCTGCCGCGTGATCTCGTTTTTCGTGTAGAGCGCCTCGCGGAAAAACAGCTCCGCGCGCGTGATGCCCCAGCCTTGCGGGCCCGCCGGCTTCGCCGCGCGAAACACCGCCGAGCGTGTCTCCACGCCCGGCGCCCGCGGCGCGAGACGCGTCACCTCGCCGCGCGTCGGATCGGGACGCTCCGCCGTCGCGAGATAGCGGAACAGGTTGTCCACCACCCGCGTCGCCACCGGGTCGCGGCCGTAGCGATTCGAGACATCCAGCTGGCAAAACACGATCCGCCCGCGCCCTCGCGCCGTCTCGAGCAGCGGCGTCTCCTGCAAATCAAAACCACTCACCAGCAGCGCGCGGTTGGCCCCGACATGCGGACGATACAGGGTGCGCGAGGCGACGGAGTTCTCGTTGCTCACGTGCCAGAGACGATCCGGGAACTTTTTTAGCCCCGGCGTATTCCGCACCGGCACGTCCACCTCAAGGTCGCTCGCGCCCGTCCAGTAGGTGAAATCGCGCGCCGCCAGGCCCGCGAGCACCGGGTGCCCCTCCGCGGAGATGAAGACGCGCCGCGGCCTCACGCTCTCCGTGCGCAGGCCGAAGACGTCGGGCGCCGACTGCTCCAGCACGAGCAGACGCAGACCGCGCTCCACCAAGCCGTCGATGTCGTGGGCACGCAGCACATCCGCGCCGCCCGCGCCGGGCTGCAGAGCTCCGCGCAGCACCACCACGATATCCTCCACCGCCGGCCGCGGGCCGCCGACGCGCAGCGGCTCCGCGCGCAGACCCGTGGCCGTGACAAAACCGTCGGGCGTGCCGGCCGCGTCCGCCGCCACAAACCACACGCGGTTGCGCAGCTGGGCCAGCGACGCGCGCTCATTCGGGAAAACCGTCAGCGCGAACTCATCCGCCAAGGCGCCCGCCACCGGCGCCTCGAAGCGCACGCGCAGCACGAAATCCGTGCGACGCTCCACCGCGGGCGCTTCGAAGGCGATGGGGAATGCGTCGAGCGCCCGCGCGCCCGCCGGGATCGTCGCCCGCAGCTCGCCCGAGAGCAGCGCCGCGCCGCCCGCCGCCGGCACCAATTCCCAGCGACCGCGCAGCGGGATCTCCTGGAAGTGGTCGTTGAGCACGATGACGCGTTTCTCGATCCGCGCCCCGGCGAAGAAAAGGTGATCCTTGTTGTGCACGCTCTTCGCCGGCGCGCCGCCGATGTAGGTATGCAGCCCGGCGGTGCCGCGCAGGTAGGCCTCGCCGCCGGCCAGCGGACGATCCACGCCGGGGATCGGGAAAGACGACGGCGAGGGCGTGCCCGCCGCCACGCTCCGTCCGGGGCGGCGCGGGTCCGCCTCGGCCGGCACGCCGAGCCGCTCCGCCGTCGCGCGACCATCGACCAGCGTCTCGAAGCCCTCGCGCATCTCCCAGTGCGCCAGCGCCGTCACGCCATCGGTGCGCCACGCACGCCAGGTGCGCAGGGTGTTGTCCGCCACGAGGCGCTGATAAACCGGCGAAACTTTGTGGTTGAAATCCACCATGCGGTGAAAGCGCGCGAGACGCTCCGCCGGCTCCTGCAAATACACCTCCTCACCAAAGCGCCGCGCCGCGTTCTCGATATGAATGGCCGGATAGGCCGGCCCCTGCGGCATCTGGTGATCCTTCTTGCGCAGGAAGTGATGCCCCGCGAAGGGCACGCTGAATTCCGACGGGATCAGCACCTTGTGGCTCTCGCTCGCGCGCCAGCGCGCGTAAAACATCTCCTGCTCCTGCATGTCGAGGTTGTCGCAGAGGTAGCGCGTCGCCAACTCCACCTGCACGTCGGGCTGGTTCTGCGCCGAGACCGGACGGAAGGGGTCGATCGCCTGGATAAACTGCGCCACGCGCGAGGCGACGCGGTAGCGCTGGCGGTTGTTCTCGGGGTTGTTGTTGCCGGGCCAGAAATCCCAGGGGTTCTCCGAGAGGCCTACCTGCGTGCTGTCGAGCGTCACGCGGCTCCAAGGGGAGCGGATCTGCCAGGTGAGGATCGAGGGGTGCTCGCGCCAGCGACGGATCACCGTCCCGAGCCGATCCTGGCTCGCGAGGTATTTCTCATCCGTTCCGCCGGTGAAATCGGCGTCGCCGCCGGCGTCGCCCGCCTCGTCGCGACCGAGCGCGGCCACCACCTCCACCGGCACGTCCAGACCGCCCACGTTGGACAGCGCGATGAGCACGCCCACCTCGTCCGCCACCGTGAACGCCATGTCGCCCGAGATGCCGTGCACCGCGCGCAGGCCCGCGCCGCGGAAGGCGCGCATCGTGGCCTCGGCCTGCTCGCGATTCTGAAGGTCGCGGTGCATCGTGCGCCCCCAGCTGTCGCCGGTGAAGTGCAGCGGCACGCCGTTCATCACAATCTGCTTCGGCTCGAGCCACACCTCGCGAAAGCCGAACCGTCGCGGCAATACCGCATCCACCACCCGACCGCTCGCCGCCTCGCGCAGCTCGACCGTGTAGTGATAGAGATTCGGTGTATCGGGCGACCAAAGGCGGGGATTTGCCCACGGCGAGGAGGCGGTGTGTTTCCAGGCGCCGCTCGCATCGGCCGTGAAGGGCTCGCCGGTGAAAGCGAGCACGGGCGCGGCATCGCCTGGCTTTTCCCGTATCTCCACCTGGGCGTGCAGCGTGGCGCCGGGCGCGGCGCGGCCTTCGAGCAGCAGATCCACCGCCATACGCCGGAAAGAGGTGTGGATGTAGCTGTCGATCACCGCGGCCGGCGCGGCGGGAAAGCTGCGCAGCCAGACGTTGTCCGCCACCCAGCCGCTATCGACGCTCAGCCGCTGCGCGCCCGGCCGCAGCGCGGAGGCGGGGATCTCGAGCTCGGTGAAGCGGCGCGTCACGCGGCCGAGCTCCACGCCATTGAGCCGCACCACCGGTTGCCCCACCACTCCACCGAGTTCGAGGCAAAGGCGGCGCCGCGCCCAACCCGCCGGCAAGGTGAACTCGCGCTCGAGGCGGTGCCCCTCGCGCGGCTTCGTGACGTTGGGCACCACGTCGGGCACGCGGACGCGCTCGGGGGCCTTGTTGTCACCGGCGGGGCCATGCAGCTCCCACCAACCGTTCAGGATCACGTCGCCCCGCAGGCCGTTGTCGCGGAGATGCCCGACCGGCAGCTCCCAGTCGGCGGGTGCCACCACCCGGGCGGCGAGGCCCGCGCCGCAAAGGGCGATCAGGGCAAAGGACGAAAAGAGACAACGCAGGGCACGCGGCGCGGGAAACAAGGACATCGGATCGGGAAGCAAAAGGGGCGGAAGGGGAAGCCCGGATCCCACCGCCACCGGCGCGCTCGCGCAAACGATGACGCATTCTCACGTGAGACCATTTTAACCCCGCTTCCGAAGTGATCGTGCGGGGGCCGACAGCGTCTCGCCCTCCATCCACTCCCCCTCGATCAGCACCGCCTTCGCGACCGGCGGCACGCCACGCTCGTTGCGGTGAAGCTGAGCCACCACCAGGTCCACCGCGGCGGCCCCCAGCTCCGCCATGCGCTGCCGCATGCCCGATTGCCACGCATGATCGGAGCGCCAGCTGAGCGTGGCGAAGCCCACGTCCTCGGGCACGCGAATGCCGCTTCGCCGGAGAAATTTTTCCACCAACGGGTATCCGCCGAGCACCACCTCCGGCCGCGCCTCCCGCATCCATTTGCGCAACTCCGCCTCGGACCAGCCGTCGTAAAACGCATGCATCGTTCGGATCCCCGATCCCTTCCTTCCGGCGAAGGCGAAGGCCATGAGCGAGGCATGCTCGACGCGTCGATCCATGTCCTTGCTCAGGAGCAGCCCCACCCGCTTCCACCCACGGTCCATGACCTCCGCGAGCACGCGCTCCACGCCGTGGTGATGATGCGCCATCACGTAGCTTAGGGAGGGGCTCGCCAACGAACGGCCCACCGCCGCGAACGCAAAATCATCCCACGGCATCGGGAGTGTGGAAAGATGCGGCGGCAACGGGGCCACCACGCCCGCCCGGATGCCGCGCGCGCGGAAGATCCGTCGCCAGCTCGCCGCGTCTCCCTCGCCCGGGCCCGCCCGCACGACCTCCAGCGAGAAACCCATCGACTCCGCCCGATCACGCGCCCCGTCCTCGATCGCCGCGATCACCTCCGGCCGCGTGCCGGCCTCGTAGGCTTCGATCCAGGCGATGCCCGCCTGGAGCACCACGCGCTTGTCGCGGATGCCCGCCATCAGCGTCTGCACGAGCGGGTTTGGCCGATAGCCCAGGCGCTCCGCCGCGGCCTTCACCCGGGCCACGGTCTCCGCGCTCACCCGCCCCTCCCCCCGCAGGGCGCGCGAGGCCGTCATGGCCGACACGCCGACCGCCCTCGCCACCATCTCGAGATTGGGCCGCGAGGTCGCTCGCCGACCGCGCCGTTCGTTTTTCATGCGCGGAGCCTTCGGTTGCGTTAGGATTAACGCAAGCCCGGCCTTGCCCGGGTCGGGCCCGACTCGAAAGTTTCTTGCGGTTCAGGTTCCCCCGCGGCCCCCACGCCCCACCCCACGCCAAAACACACACGCACATGACCACCCGCACCCAGCTCGCCGGCCTCGCCCTCGCCACCACGTTCGTCGCCGCCACGGCCTCCGCGCAAACCGTCGCCTATTGGCGCTTCGAAGGCGACGCCTCCACCCGCTTGCTCGACTCGTCCGGCAACAACCACACGCTGACCGCGCAAAACACGAGCGGGATCGCCTATGCCGCCATCCCGGAGTCAGGCAACGGATCCGGCTTCCTGAACCCGGTGGGGGCCGCCCTGCTCCCTAACGCTCAATTCGTCGCCAAAACCGGAACCGACAACTCCACCGGCGGGCGGTTTCTCGCCGCCGACAGCACCGCGTTCACGATGAACTCGTTGACCTTGGAGATGATGCTCAACGTCACCGGTCACAACGCGCTCTCGTTTCTCGCCGGCCATTTCAACGGCTCGAACAATCAGCGCTCCTACGCGCTCTCGCTCGATGCCAACCGCGAGTTGCAGTTCATCCTGAGCGGCAACGGCACCGCCACCGAATTCGTGATGTCGGGGATCACCTTGGCGCTGAACACCGATTACTACCTCGGCGTCTCGATGGATCTTACCAGCCCCACGCAGGCCGAGCGCACCGTCACGTTCTTCATCCAGGACCTCACCGCCGGCACCGCGCTCCAGTCCATCAGCCTCACCAATATCGCCACCGCATCGGTTCACAACTCCACCACTTCCTTTGCCATCGGATCCCAAGGCGGCGGCGGTTCCGCCGGCAGCTTTCAGGGACTGATTGATGAAGTCCGCCTTTCCCAAGGCGTCCTCTCCGCCAACCAGCTCCTCGTCGCCATCCCCGAGCCCTCCGCCTTCGCCGCGCTCGCCGGTCTCGGCGCCCTCGGTTTGGCCGCCTCGCGCCGCCGGCGTCGCTGATTTTCTGCGCCGCCCCGCGCCGACATCATCAGCGCCTGGACCAAGTTCGCGACCGCCCCCGGCGGTCACGGCTAAACCGCCACGCCATCGCGCCGCCGGTTTCATCCACAAACCGGACCGTCCCGTCTCTGGCCGACTTGGCACGAGGATGCTACCCTGGTCACTTCGATGTCGTTCACGCGTCTTTCCCTTCTCGCGGCCACCCTGGCCGCCGTCCTTCCCCTCGGCGCGCGCTCCGCCCCCGCCGCCGCTCCCGAAGCCGTCTCCCGCTACGACGTTGTCTGGGATTCTCCTTCTTACGACTCCGCCGGCTCCATGCCGCTCGGCAACGGCGACGTCGCCCTCAACGTCTGGACCGAGCCTTCCGGCGACATCCTGTTCTACGTGGCCAAAGGCGACGCGCTCTCCGAGATCAACCGCCTCCTCAAGCTCGCCCGCGTCCGCCTCTCCCTCTCGCCCGAGGCCTTCCCCGCCGGCGCGCGATTCCAACAGGCCCTCCGCCTTGCCACCGGCCAAATTGAAATCACCTACACCCAGCGCGGCGCCACCCGTCGCGTTCTCATCTGGCCCGACGCCCACCACCCGCTTGTCCACGTCGAAGCCACCGGCGACGCGCCCTTCAGCCTCACCGCCTCGCTCGAGATCTGGCGTAGCGAATCCCGCGTTCTCCGCGGAAACGAAGGCCTCTCCGCCATGGAGGTCGCCCAGACCAAACGCGAGTCCGCCGACGTCCTCGTTCCCACCACCGACCACTCCGTCGTCTGGTATCACCGCAACGAATCCGCCTGGTTCGAGAACAACCTGCGCAAGGGCGGCCTCGGCCACCTTATCGGCCAAGTCCCGGACCCGATGAAGAACCGCACCTTCGGCGGCCACCTCTCCGGCCTTGGCTTTGCCTCCGCGCCCGACCGCCCCGCCACCCTTCGCCGCGGCCCCGCCACCGACCACCGCCTCTCGCTCGTCCTCCACACCGCCCAGACCGAGACCGCCGACGCGTGGCTGCAACAACTCCGCGCCCTCGCCTCCGACCTCCGCTCCCGCGACCTCGAGGCGCTCCGCGCCGCCCACCGCGCCCACTGGGCGGAGTTCTGGGAGCGCTCCTTCCTCCGCGTCCGCACCCCCGCCGAGGCCACCGCCCGCGAGTCCGGCTTCCAACCCTCCCAAAACCCTCTCCACCTCGGCGCCAGTCACGACAACCGCCACACCTTCCGCGGCGCCCTCGCCGCCGTTCGCCTGAACCGCGGCGTCCTGTCCCGCGAGGAACTCCGTCGCCGCGCCTCCGCCTCGCCCGACCTTGCGGTTTCTTCGGCCGACCTCATCGCCGCCTGGCGCTTCGACCGTCCCGCGTCGGAATTCGTCCCGGTGGCCGGCGACCGCTCACTCGTCGCTCGCGTCGAGGGCGGGCTCAGCGCCGCCCTCGGCGGCGTCAAACTCGGCGACAACGCCCGCCTCAGCGTCGCCCACTCCTCCGCCCTCGCGCTCAACCACGCCTTCACCCTCGAGTCCTGGGTGCGCCTCGACACCCTCGCCGAGGGCGGCGTTCTGTTCGACAAATCCGCCGGCGGCGAACGCCGCCGCTCCAACCTCCTTTTCACCCTCCCCGCTCCCCACGCCGTCACCGGCCACCTCCTCTACCGAGATCTGCCCAACCCGACCTCCAACCTCGGCGGCACCCTCCTCCACACCGACTCCACCGTGCCCCTCGGCCGTTGGGTCCACCTCGCCCTCGCCTTCGACCCCGCCACCAGCCGCCAGCTCCACTTCATCGACGGCCACCTCGCCGCCGAGACGCCGCCGGAGTCCTCCCCAGACCTCGTCGCCCAGCAGTGGCACCTCCAGCGCATGATGTTCCACGCCGGCGGCCGCTCCGAGTTTCCCCTCCGCTTCAACGGCCAGCTCTTCACCTTCGCCTCCGCCGCCTACGACGCCGACTACCGCCGCTGGGGCGGCGCCTACTGGATGCAAAACACCCGCCTCCTCTACTGGCCCCTGCTCGCCACCGGCGATCACGATGCCCTCCGCCGCTTCTTCGACATGTATGTCCGCGCCCTCCCCGTCGCCCGCGAGCGCACCCGCCTCTACTACGGCCACGACGGCGCCTACTTCCCCGAGACCGTCCTCTCCTGGGGCGCCTACAAGGAGGGCCAGGTCCGCCGCCGCGACGACGGCGCCTGGTTTGTCACCAATCCCTGGATACGCCACTACTTCTCCGGCAACCTCGAGCTGCTCTCCCTGATGCTCGACTACTGGCGCGACACCCGCGACGCCGCCTTCCTCGCCTCCCACCTCCTCCCCTTCGCCACCGACATCATCCGCTTCTACGACGTCCACCACGCCCGCGAGCCCGACGGCACGCTCCGCTTTGATCCCTCCCAAGCCCTCGAGACCTGGCAAAAGGCCGTCAACCCCGCCAACGAGATCGCCGGTCTGCGCTGGGTCCTGCCTCAGCTCGTCGAGCTCCCCGAGGCCTCCGTCCCCGCCGAGACGCGCGCCTACTGGCGCGAGGTCCTCGCCCGCGTGCCCGAGCTGCCCCGCCGCACCAACCGCGACGGCCGCGTCGCCCTCGCCCCCGCCGCCGAAACCCTGGAACCCGCGCGAAACTCGGAGAACCCCGAACTCTACGCCGTCTTCCCCTTCCGCCTCTTCGGCCGCACCCGCCCCGAGCTCGACGTCGCCCTCGCCACCTGGGAGCGCCGCGCCAACAAGGCCGCCTTCTCCTGGCAGCAAAACGACATCCAGGCCGCCCTCCTCGGACTCACCGAAGAGGCCCGCGGCTTCGTCCTCGCCCGCTCCCGCGCCAATCGCTACCGCTTCCCCACCTTCTGGCAGCATGGCAACGACTGGGCGCCCGACGGCTGCCATGCCGGCGTATTCATGCACGCCCTACAATCGATGGCCCTTCAGGTCGTGGACGACAAGATCCACGTGCTCCCCGCCTGGCCCAAGGAGTGGGACGTGCACTTCCGCCTCCGCGGGCCCGACAACACCGTGATCGAGGTCCGCCACGAGGGCGGCCGCCTCGTCTCCGCCGAGATCACGCCCGTAAGCGAGCGCCATCGCCTCGTCCTCCCGTAGGGCAAAGGAGAGGTGCCGGTTCAGGCGCCGCTCTTCGCGGCGCGAAGGCCCAGGGCATCGGCCCGCAACGCGAACTCGCCCTCGCCGTCCGTCCATTTGCCGGGCACCTGCACCCGCAAAGGGGTGTCGGGCAAGCCGGTCTCCGAGGCGTGGATCATCCCAACCAGCTCGTTGATCGCCGCCGTCGCCAACATGGCGGGCGATTCCGTGACGCCCGCGAGACCGGGATGCTCGTGCGCGCAGCACGAGGCCACCAACACCTCGCCGGGCACGGACACGCCGGCCTCGCGCAGGCGGCGGACCACGTAGGGCGCGTTTTGCACGAGGATCGCGTCGGGGCGCTGTTCCCGATACCAGTCCACGATCGCGGCCGACTCGAGTTGATCGCACCACAGCACCGGCGCGCCGGGATGGGCGGACACGAAGGCCGCGTGACGCAGCGTGTCCGTGCGCAGGTTCTCGTGGTGGAGCATGATCAAGCCCGGCCGTCGGCAACCCGCGTGGCGCACTCCCCGCAGGAGCAGACGCATGTTGTAGAAAAGATCGTGCGTCACGCGATGCAGCTCCGGCCGCGCGAGCGAGAGGCCGATGGCCACGCAGGAAAACCATTCCCAGCGCAGGCGCAGCCGCGCGCGGCCGCCGGGCAAGGGGCCCACCAACACGCCGCGGATGCCGCGCTCGCGCAGCACGCTGCTTAGACGCGTCCAGGTGTATCCGCCCTCTCCGAGCGGAAAGGAATCGAGCTTGTAGCCCCGGCTCGCGGCCGCGGCCGCCATGGCGCGAAACTGCTGATCGTAGGCCGACGGGCCCTTGCCGTCGGTGCGGTGCTGCGGCTCGCGACCGTCGATCCAAGCCAGCGTGCCCTGCTGGATGGGCTTACGACTCGCCAGACGATAGGCGTTCAGCGCGTCAAGCGCGGGATCGGGTTGATAACCCAGCTTTCGCGCCAGCGCCTGGATGTGTTCTCGCGTGGCAACCGGCAGCCGGGAACTGTTCCGCAACGCCAGAGAAACCGTGGTGGGATGAACCTTGGCCGCACGGGCGACGTCTTTCTGGCTCACGCGAGAGTTCATCGCGCGAGTAACGATCAACACCGGATGCGCGATCAAGTCAGTTTGCGCAGATCCGCCCCCGACGCCCCACAAAAAGGGCGGGGCTCGCGCCCCGCCCTCCGGCTTTCATCTCATCCCGCTCAAGGCCGCGTCACCACCAGTATCGGGCTCGCGCCGGCATTGGTGCTTTCTTTGCTATGAAAGCTGATCACCCGGTTCCGGTTGCCCAGATCGCGGAGCACCAGCGTGAGCCGTCCGTCCTGCGCGGCCGACTGGCGCACCGCGTTGGTGAGATCCACCGTGAACTGCTGGCCGGCGCCCGTCACCGTGAAGCTGCCCAGCGCAGGGCCCGCCGGCGCGGGACGGCTCGACCACGTGATGCCGTCCTCCGTCCAGTTGTCGTGCTGCGCGGCGTGCACGGAAATCGTCACCGGATAGCTGGAGTTCACGCCCGTCTCGACGGAACTCACCACCAGGTTCAATCCGGCGCCGGCGGCGTTTTGCAGGCCGCCCGTGTCAAACTTGAGGTAGGCCTGGCGGGTGTATTCGGGAGTCGTGCCCGATTTGATCTGCAGGAGGCCGTCGCCGCCATGCGGGGTGTTGGCGAAGCTGCCGTCACGCACCGTGGAATCGGCCAGGGGCGCCTTGCCGTGATGGGCCGGCCCGACCGGGGCGGAACGCAGCGTGATCAGATCGCGCGGCCGCAGCACGCGCGTGCCGGAGAGATTCAACACGCCGTTGCTCATCGTCACCGTGCCAAGCGATTCCTTCACGTTGGCCGCGTTGGTGCGCCAGACGTTGAAGGTCACGTTGCCGGCGCCGGCGAGCTCATGGATCGTGAGCTTGAGGTTGTAGTCCTGCGCGAGGCGGGCGGTGTAGTGGGTTTCCTCGGGCATACCGGTGAGGTTGAGCACGGCGACTCCCCAGGATCCGTCCTGGTTGCGCGCCACGGCGGCGTTGGTCGCCGGCAGGTAGCGATCGCGCCACTCCATGTGCGGCGCCTGGTTGCGCACGCGGGTCGGGTTGGTCGCGCGACGAAAGACCGCGCCATACTCGAAGGTCTCGGTGAGCCGCTTCAGGTAGTGGTATTTCAAAAACACCCAGTTCTGGTTCAGCTCGGGTCGATAGACGACGAGCTTGGTGCCGCGCTCTCCGTCGCTGTTGGGCGAATTCATGAAGCCGATGAAGTAGATCCAGTGCGTCACCAGATTGTTCATGTCGCTCAAGAAGCGGCCGGCGGTGCGGGTCGCGATGATGTCGTCGCCCAGGGCCTCTTGCTGCGGGTCGCTCGACTCGGTCTGCCACCAGGTCTTGCCATCCACGATGGGGGTCACGCGGCCGTTGGCGGTGTGGCCGTAGCTATGCGTCGAGATGCCGTGCAGGCGTTGCCAGATGGGATCCGCTCGCACCACGTCGAGTCGCGCGCGCAACGGATCGTCCACGCTGGCCCAGTCGGGCGCGATGATCTCCATGGCGGCGGTTTCCGGCCGCGCGTCGAGCGCCTGGCGCAAACGGGTCAAGCCCTGCACAAGCTGCGCGCCGCTCCAGTTCTGCGGCTCGTTGGCAAGGGAGGTGAATTGAAACGAGAAGCCGTGGTCGCGCTTCACGAGGTAATAGAAGTCGGCGATCTTGTCGGCGAATGCGTTGATGTCCGCGGGGGGGGATTTGCCCGCCGCGGGGCAGCCCAGCGTCCAGATGACGCCGCGCGCCGCAAAGTCGGCCACCTGGCCGGTGGTGATGAACTGGGATACGAACTCGCCGGCCAGTTGCTGGGCGCTCTTCGTGCCGGCGTCGTTTATCCAGATTCGATTGATGTTCATCTTCAGGTCGCGGACCACGAGGTCGGCCAGTTCCTGGCGCTTGGCGACGGTGAGGCTGCTGTAGCCGCGGTTGCTGATGCCGAGGCCTTGGAATGCCTGCCGCTCGCCGGCGGCGGCCTCGATAGCCAGCTCGACCTGGGCGGCCGCGGTCAACGCCGCGGCCAGGGTCGCTAAGCCGGCCAAGGCGAGACGGGAG
Source organism: Verrucomicrobiota bacterium (assembly GCA_030605125.1). Taxonomy (GTDB): domain Bacteria; phylum Verrucomicrobiota; class Verrucomicrobiia; order Opitutales; family Opitutaceae; genus IMCC26134_A. Next base: position 16,592 of record JAUWBD010000072.1, read on the forward strand.
GCGAAGGGAAAACGGCGGGAGGAGGACGCGACGCCGATTTGCGGACGCGCGGAACGGGATGCGCCACGAAGGGCGCGCATGACGGATCGCATGATGGATCTGGTTCGGGGGTTGGGGGGGGCGGGGTGAAACGTCGAGGGGAACGACGCGGGGGAGGCCCGCGAGCAAACGATTGCTCAAACCGGGCACAACGAGGCCCGCATTCTTTCCATTGCGCAAATGCGTAACAAATTTATGAATACACCCCGGCATTGCCCGGCGCCGGAAATCGCCCGCCCCGCCCGGGCCTCAATACAGCGCCGCGTCGTCCTCCGTCGCGACCAGGAAGTGGTCAAACGCGAGCGCGCCGCTGCCGGTGGCGTTGGCCGTGCCCGCGAATCCCGCGAAGAGGGGCGCGTCGTGCGCCAGGCCGCGGCGCACCGGGGTGGGCGGGATGCTGGCGATGGCCTGCCCCGGGCGGTCCCGATGAAACAGACGCGCCGTCACCTGAAACACGTCGCGCTCCGGCGTGGCCGTGAGGGTGAAGGTCATGCGGTGCCAGATCTCGGGATGGAGCAGAATTTCCTGGCTGAAGATTTCGCCCTCCTTCTCGCCGTCGATGCGGAAGCGCAGGGCCGCCCGCCTCGGGTCTTGGCCGTCCAGCGCCCGCACCGTCAGTTCAAATCCCTCGAAACGCTCGCCATAAAATTGGTCGGCCCGGGTGGCGAGGCCGAGCGCCGCGATGTTGTTGGTCCGTCCGGACCGGGCCTCCGCCGGCAGGAAGTCGATCGCGAGGACGAAGGTGCCGGCCTGGGCGAAGGCGCCGACCGACTGCCGGAGCGCCATCGCGCTGGTGCGGTTGCCCGGGCTCAGCCGCACCACGCCTTCGGCGGCATGGTGCACGAAGGGCTGGCGACCTCCGCTGGGGTTCACGAAGCGCGCCGCCGGATCGCTGGAGAAATCGTCGGTGAAGGTGGCGCCAGACAAGAAGGAGGCGGACAGGGAGCAGAGAAAGGCGAGGCAGGCGGGGCGTGCGTTCATGGAGGCATAAAGGTGCAGGATCATCGAAAAATGGCCAACGCCGGGATGTTCATTGCGTAGCGCACGGGAGGTCCGTGTGCGTTACGACTAACTCCACCCGCCCCTTGCAGTGTTTTTCCGCGCTTCCATCGTCGCGCTCACCATGTCCCTCGCTCCGGGCCTCGCCTCGCCCTCCTCCGTTCCCGCCGCCGCCACATCGCCCTCTGGTGGATTCCATCGGCGCGTCGATCCCGTCGAGCTCGCCCGCTCCGGCGACGTCACCGGCCCGCACCGCGTCCTCGATCTCAAGGGCCGCCGCGGCGTGCACCCGACGAGCATCCACACGTCGATCCGCGTCGGCCCGCACAACCTTAACGCCCCTCGCGGCACCCTCCGCCTCTGGTTCTTCGCCCTCGAGGATCTCGCCGCCAGCGTGCAATTCTCCCACATGGCGATGGATAACCCCCACTACGCCAACTACTGCTTCCTCGGCGACTGCTCCACGCCGCGCGATTACGGCGAATCCAACTTCTTCTTCGGCTGGTTTCGCCAAAACGAGCTTCGCGCCCAGTTCTTCCGCGGCCTCGTGCACCCCACGGGTTTTGTCGCGCCGCAAAAAGCCTGGGTGCAGGCGATCCCCTTCAACTACTTCGAACAACACCACTGGTATCAGCTCGCCATCACTTGGGATGAGCCCGCCAAGGAAATCCGCCTCTACGTCAACGGCCTCCTCGTCGGCGTGAGCGACCGCTTCAACCAAGACTTCGTCCGCCAGCGCTGCGCCGACACCGTTTACGCCGGCTGCCCGGCGCTCTGCCACGGCGAGTTTGAGTTTCTCGACGTCGTGCTCGACGAGGCCGCGCTCTACCGCGACTACCGCGCCGCCGCCACCGACCACAGCCCCGAGATCGAGCGCGCCCTGCGCAAACGCTTCTACGGCGACGCGCTGGAGGACTTTACCTTCCGCCCCGACTCCGCCGCCGGCTGGGAGAAGCAACTCGAACTCTCCCTCACCGAGCCCGACCTCGCCCGCCACTTCTACATCCAGGGCGAGATCGACTCCGTAAAATACGGCCAGCACCCGGAAGGCCTGCTGGTTCAGACCCCGGAAGTCACCTTCGAGCCGCAGAACCGCCATCGCCAGGTTTACCTCTGGACCGAGCGCATGTTCGAGGGCGACCTCTACGTCGAGTTTGACTGGAAGTCGCTCCGCCCCGGCGGCCTCTCGTTGCTCATCACCCAGGCCACCGGCATGAGCCGCGAGGACTTCATGGCCGACTATCCGCGCAAGACCTGCGGGCAGATGCACACCGTGCACGGCGAAAACGTGCGCAACTACCACTGGGAGTTCTATCGAGAGATGCACGACGTGCGCAACGACGTGGGCACCGCCTTCAGCCGCAAAAATCCCTTCGCCTTCCGCAACGGCTTCGGCAGTGCCCCCGCCCCCTTCGCGAACGGCGAGTGGCACCGTCTCCAATACCTCCAGCAGGGCGGCCGCATCCGCGGCGCCATCGACGGCAAGATCCTGCTCGAAGTGGACGACGACTCGCGCCGCAACACCGGCTGCGTGCTCAACTGCGGCCACCTTGCGATCCGCGCCATGCTGCACAGCACGATGCTCTACCGAAACCTGCGCGTCTTCACCCTGCCCCCGCCCTTCCGGGTGGTGGAGTGAGGAGCGACGGCCCACGCCGTCCTCCGTCACCCGCGCGCTACGGAGAGAATTACCCGCTCTTTGATGCCGCGATGCCGGGCACGCACGCTCGCCGACACCAATGCCCAGCGCGCTCCTCTCCACCTCGGCCAAGTCTTTCCAGGCAAGCGATTCCCTTGCGGCCGCGCCCTTGTCGCCGACCTCGCCCGCGTCCTTCGCCCCGCCCTCGCCCTACGCCCTCGTCACGGAGCACCACTACGCCGACCGCTCCGACGAACACGCCGAGATCACCTGGGAGCGCGGCTGGCAACTGCACCCCTCCGAGCGCGAGATCCGCCTCACCGCCAACGTCGTCACCTTCCTCGATCCCGCCACGCGCTCCGGCTTCGTCTGGCTGCGGCTCGCGCCCTCCGCGACCGTGCGCACCTGGGATGCCGCCCCGTCGCTCGTCCTCGCCCGCGAGCCCGATTCCGGCGCCTGGCGCGCCACGCCCGGCGCCACGGCCCTGCCCTACGAGACCGCCCAGGTGCCCTTCACCGGCGGCCTGCCCGGCCGCAGCGCCGCGCTCCAAGCCTGGCAACGCGCGCGCCAGGCCCGCGATCCCGCACTCAACGGCGTCTTCCTCTCCAACACCTGGGGCGACCGCTCCCGCGCCGACAAACTCTCCGAGGCCTTCGTGCTCGCCGAGATCGACCGCGCCGCCGAGCTGGGCGTGGAGATCGTGCAGCTCGACGACGGCTGGCAAAAAGGCCGCTCCGCCAACACCGTCGAGAGCGGCGGCGTGTGGAACGATTTCTGGGCCGCCGCCGCCGACTACTGGTCGCCCGATCCCGTGCGCTTTCCCCGCGGCCTCGCCCCCCTCGCAGCCCACGCCCGCGCCCGCGGCGTTCGCCTCGGCCTCTGGTATGCGCCCGACTCCGCGCTCGAGGCGGCCAACTGGGAGCGCGACGCCGATCTCCTCCTCTCGCTCTGGCGCGGCCTCGGCGTCGCCCACTTCAAGCTCGACGCCGTGAAGCTCACCACGCCGCTCGGTGAGACCCGCTTCCGCGCCCTGCTCGACCGCCTCGACCGCGCCTCGGGCGGCGCCATCCGATGCGATCTCGACACCACCGCCGAGGCCCGCCTCGGCTTCTGGGGCCATATCTCCAGCGGGCCGATCTTCGTCCAGAACCGCTACACCGATTTCGGCAACTACCACCCGCACCAGACGCTCCGCACCCTCTGGACGCTCGCCCACACCGTCGCCCCCTCCCGCCTGCGGCTGGAGTTGCTCAACCCCTTCCGCCGCGCCGACCGCTACGCGCCCGACGACGCGCTCCGCCCCGCCGCCTGGCCCTGCGACACGCTCTTCGCGATCGTGATGCTCGCCTCGCCGCTCGGCTGGTTCGAAAACACCGGCCTGCCCGCGACCTTCGTCTCGCAGGTCGCGCCGCTCGTCGCGCTCTGGAAACAACACCGCGCCGAGCTGCACGGCTCGACGGTGCTCCCCGTCGGCGCCCCGCCCGACGGCTTTGCCTGGACCGGCTTCCTCGTGCTCGACGCGCGGCGGCGCCTCCGCCACGCGCTCGTCTTCCGCGAGAGCAACTCCGCCGCCGAGCACGTTTTCGCCCTCCCCGCCGACCTCGCGCCGGCGGGCGCCGTGCGAGTCCTGCACGGCCAAGGCAACGCCGCCTGGGTCGGCCCCGCCGCGCTCGTGGTCCGCATCCCCGCACCGCGCGCCCACCTCTGGCTCGAGGCAGGCACCGAGGACAACTCCTCACGCTAAATCATTCCACTCATTCTCCTGAAAGAACAGCGCGCTCCTCGTGCCACGCCGCCGCCGCGGCCATGAAAAGAGCGTCCCCTCAACTTCCGGCTTTTCGCCCACACACGCATATGCCCCACACCCGCACCTCCGCCCACGCGGCGCGTCTTCTCGCCGCCATGACCCTCGTCGCCGCCACGGCCACCGCCCAGACCGTCTGGGACGGCAACGGCGACGCCAACGCCTCCGGTAATTGGAACGTAGGTGACAACTGGAGCACGAACCTCGTGCCCAGCGCCGTTGCCGTTCAACTCAACAACGTCACCAGCGGCACCCGCACGGTGACCTACAACAGCGCCGAGGCCACCATCAACGGACTAACGCTCAGCCAATCCACCGCCGGAGCCACGAACCGTCTCGTCATCGACGCCCAAACCCTGACCAACACCGGCTCCACCACGCTCACCCAAACAGGCGGCACCATCGTAATGGACATTCTCAATGGCGGCGCCTACCGGGTCAACGCCACGGGATCGCGGACCATCACATCCAGCATCACGCTCACCTTAGGCAGCTCAGCCGACGCCACCAGCGGCTCGTTTACGGTCGGACCCGACACCAGCACCTCCAGCGACGTTTTCACGTTCAACAACACAGGTGCGGTCACATTGAACAACACCAGTCAACTGGGCTATCGCTCGTCCACCGGAGCCGCTGCCGCCTCCACCCTTACTTTCAACAATAACGTAGGTGGCACGCTCAACTTGGCCGGCGCAACGACCACCGGCATCCGCATGGGCGTGCTCGACCACAACGCCAACCCCGCTATTCCGGTCCTCAGCAACGCCTCCGGCGCTACGGTCAACGTCACCCGTGTCGCCTCCGAAAGCAGCGGCGTCGGCCTTTCCGCTTGGGGTAACTTCGACGGCGGCAACCAGCGCAGCGGAGCCCGTGTAGATAACTCCGGCGCGTTCAACATCGCAGAAAACGCTCAATTCACCGTCCAAGGCCGCCGCAATCGCACCGACAGCAACACCACCCGATTCAACAACTTGGGGGGAAGCAATCTCGTGCTCGGCAACTCGTCATCCACGACCGCCGCCGGCACCCTCGCCCTCCAGATCTCCGATGCAGGCGGCACTGGCACCAACGCCAACGCCGGCATGTTCTTCACCAACGACGGCACAGCCACTCTATATGGTGCTAGCGCCATTCGGGTTGGAACGGGGTCGGTCGCCGCCGCCGACGGCGGCAGCATCACCGTCCAAAACAACGCCACGGGCGTCATCAACCTACACGACACCAGTTCCATCGGAACCACCGGGCGCAACACGCTGCTGACCAACGCCGGAACGATCACCAAATTCAGCGCGGGCACCGCGAGCATCCTCTCCAACACTTCCGGCACCAACACCAACACCGGCCTCATCCACGTGAAGGACGGCGCGCTTTCGTTCAGCTCCGCCCTCAACTCCACCAACGGCGACCTGCGTTTCGATCTCGGCGCGGCCGACATCACGTCCGCCCGTCTCGTCGCCCCCTCGCTCACGCTCGGCGGCGACTCGACGCTCCAGTTCGTGTTCTCCACCGCCGCGCTCGGCGAGTCGCGCAGCTGGAATCTCTGGGACGCCACCCTCGCCGACGGCAGCAGCATCTCCGCGGTCACGCTCTCCGGCGCGGGCTTCTCCGGCAGCTATTCGTCGTCGCTCTTCACCAACAACGGCTACGACTTCAGCCTCGACCTCTCCAGCGGTCTGCTCACCGCGAC
>JAUWBD010000247.1 GCA_030605125.1 Verrucomicrobiota bacterium
CGGGAGGCGGACCTTGTTTAAGCCCGGCCTCGCGCGCAAGTCCGGAGTTGCGCGCACCGATCCCAGAGGCGCGGAAAACGTCTCCCTGTGTTTCGGCTGTAGCGGGCGGCACGAAGGCGCTTAGCTGGGGGCGAATGTTCCGAAAACTCTGGGCCCAACAGTGGTTTGTCTGCCTCCTGCCGGCGGCATTCGCCCTCGCGTGGCTCGCCCCGGACCTGGCCGCCCGCGGCGGATGGCTGCGCCCCGAGCTGACGACCAAGCTCGGAGTGGCGCTGATCTTTTTCATCCAAGGCCTCCTCCTCCCCACCGCCCAGATGCGCGCGGCCCTCGGACAAGCCCGGCTGCATGTGGTGATCCAGGGCATGACCTTTATCGGCTTCCCGCTGATCGGCCTCGCGGCGGCCGCGCTGGTGGGCCGCTGGCTGCCCGAGGAGCTGCGCATCGGCCTGGTGTTCCTGAGCGTGCTGCCCTCCACCATCTCCTCCGCGGCCGTGCTGACGGCCGCGGCCGACGGCAACACCGCGGGCGCGATCTGCAACGCCGTGCTGTCCAGCCTGCTCGGCGTCGTGCTCACCCCCGCCCTGCTCGGACTCGCCATGAGCTGGCAAGGCCTCGCCGTCGGCGAGGGCGGCGCGGGGATCGACGCCTGGCGCGTCGTGACGGAACTGGTGAAACTCATCCTCCTGCCCCTGCTCGCCGGACAAGTGGCGCGGGCTTGGCTCGGCGACTGGGCCGCCGCGCACAAAAAAGCGCTGGGCACGGTCAACACCTCGCTGATCCTCTTCATCGTCTTCGCGGCCTTCTGCGACGCGGCCAAGGCCGAGGTGTGGACGCGGCACGGCGCGGGGCTTCCGCTGCTGGCGCTGGCCATCGCCGCCGGCTTGTTCGTCCTCGCCACCGCGGCCACCCGGGCGCTGGCCAACGCTGCCTGGCTCGATGGCGGCGACCGCATCGCGGCCGAGTTTTGCGCGGTCCAGAAGACGCTCGCCTCCGGCGTGCCGCTGGCGGGCGTGATCTTCGGCGGCGACCCCCGCACGGGGCTGATCCTGCTGCCCTTGCTGATCTACCACCCCTTGCAGCTTTCGTTGCACGGGGCGCTCGCGGCTCGGTGGTCAACGGGGCGCGGCCCGCGGAGCGGGTGACGCGGCCGAGCTCGCGCGACGGATGGCGGACGGCAAGTGGCGGACGGCGCTTGCTTTTTTATATCGATATAATATTGGTTGGGCGCCCCCTACCCCTCAGATCCGCCCGAGCGTGGCGACGCTTCCGGAACGCGTTTCGTCGCGCGCGTCGGTTTCTCGTCGCGCCTTCGCGGCGACTCCAACCCCAAACCCCGCCCTCATCATGCCCCGTCTCGCGCCCGCCCCGTGCCGCCGCCGCCTTCGTGCCGGCGGCGTCCGCCTCCCGTCGTTTCTCGCCGCCATCGTCCTCTTCTTTTCCGGCGTCGCGCCCGGTCTCGCCGCGCACGACGCCTCGTTGTCTTTCAACGCCACCCAGGGCTCCAACGGCTGGCGCTGGCGCTACTCGCCCGTGGGCACCGACCAGTATCACGACTACAACGCCTTTCTCGGAGGCGCCTGGAGCAAGGACACCCAATACAACTGGAACTGGGGCGTCTTCCATTCGCACAAGCGCATGCAGCCCGGCGTCAACGCCGACGCGGTCGCCGAGTTCACCGCGCCCGTCGCCGGCACGCTGAGGATTTTCAGCCGCACCACCGCGCGCATCAGCGACACCTACGACAGTCTCGACGGCGTTCGCATCAAGATCCTCAAAAACAACGTCCAGCTCTGGCCCGAGTCCGGCTGGGCCGCCGTCACCCTCGGCCGCGAGGTGTGGGTGCCGCAGATGCGCGTCCACGTGGCCGCCGCCGACACCATCCGCTTTCGCATCAACTGCGGCGCCAGCGGCGCCGCCGACGACCTCAACTGGCACTTCGACGTGGCCTACGAATCCTTGCCCGAGCCGGACGTCCACATGCCCTCCTCCCACTACGGCGCCACGCAGGGCCAGGGCGGCTGGCGCTGGCAGCGCGCCGACCCCGCGCAAGGCGACTCCGCCGTGCCCGTCGATCTCAACACCCACCTCAACGGCGCCTGGTGGTGGAATTCTCAATACAACTGGAGCGGCGGCGCCTTCATCAACGCCCACCGCATGCAGCCCGGCACCTCCGGCGACGTCGTCACCACCTTCACCTGTCCCGCCGAGGGCGAGCTCGAGATCTTCACCAAGGCCCCGGTGCGCATCACGCCCGGCTTCAACTCCACCGACGGCGTGCGGATCAAGATCCTCAAAAACCACACCCAGCTCTGGCCCGCCAGCGGCTGGGCGGACGTCGGTCCTTCCGCGCAGATCCTCGTGCCCACGGTCCGCGCGCTCGTCGCCGCCGGCGACAAGATCCACTTCAAGGTCAACCACCGCGCCAACGGCGTCGGCGACGACACCACCTGGCATTTCGGCGTGGCCTACGCCGAGAAATATCTCTCCGGCGCCGGCCTCCAGGCCGACATCCTGGCCGCCTACGCCGCCGGCGCCGCCGGCTACACGATCCCTCCCGGCACCTACAAAGTCCCCGAGCCGTCCGGCTCGCCCGCCCATCTCCGCTTCGACCAGCTCTCCAACTTCGAGATCAACGGCACCGGCGTGCGGCTCCTCTTCGAGGGCACCGTCGCGGGGCTCCGCTTCGACAACTGCCACGCCGTCACGCTCCGCGGACTCGTCCTCGACTACGAGAAACGTTCGCACACGCAGGGCGTCATCACCGCTCGCACCGCCAACTCCCTCACCGTCCGCATCGATCCCGGTTACCCGACCGACTTCGACGACCCCGTCCGTTTCCCCTCCACGCCCACCGGCTACATCTACGATCCCGCCACGCTGCGTCTGAAGGCCGACACCGGCGACTACTACGCCACCGCCTCCACCCGCCTCGACGCGGAGACGTTTCTGCTCTCCGTGCCCTCCGTCGAGCCCACCGTGCAGGCCGGCGATCTGATGGCCTTCCGCAGCCGCTGCGGCATGGCGACGATCTTCTACGGCTGCTCGTCGATGCACGTGCTCGACGTCACCGTGCACGGGGGCAGCTTCGGCCTCCTCGAGTCCAACGGCGACGGCGGCAATGTTTACGACCACTACCGCGTCGCCTACGGTCCCACCCCGCCCGGCGCCGTCCGTCCCCGCCTGCTCTCCACCAGCGCCGACGCCCTGCACTCCGGCAACATGCGGGTAGGCCCCGAGCTCGACGGCTGCGTCTTCACCGGCATGGGCGACGACGGCATCAACATCCACGGCATCTACGGCATGGTCATGGGCATCGAGCCGCCCGCCACCGTCGTGGTCGGCCTCCAGTCGGGCAACCCCTTCCGTGCGCAGGACCGCCTTCGCGTGTTTGATCGCGACCTCGGGCACCGCGGCACCCGGACCATCTCCACCGTCTCCGGCGTCTTGGCCGGCTACACGCCGCAGCAGCCGAGCTGGTATGCCCGCTTCACGCCGACCTCCTACCGCCGCCTCGTGTTGGACGCGCCCGTCACCGGCCTCGCCTTGGGTGACTGGATTTCCAATCCCGATTCTTCCGGCTCCGGCTTTGCGATCCGGAATTCGGTGTTCCGCGACCACCGCGCCCGCGGCGTGCTCATCAAGGCGGAGAACGGCCTCGTCACAAACTGCGTTTTCGACGGCAGCTCGATGCACGCCATTCTCGTCACCCCTGAGATCTACTGGGCCGAGTCCGGCCACTCCGCCGACGTCACGATCTCCCACAACAAGATCCGCGGCTCCGGCTACCACGGCGCACGTCGTCCCGCCGTCCGGGTGGACGGCGAGGCGGCGCTCGGCCACCACGCCCTCGTGTTTTCCGGAAACACCTTCGCGCGAAACTACGCCGCCGACCTCTCGCTCCGGGCCGGCACCGCCTTTGTGGTTCAAAACAACACCTTCGGCGAGCGGCACGCCGCCACCTCCGGCACGCCGTCCTACCACCGGCCGCACGTCGTGCTCGCGGACCTCGACGGCGTCACGCTCTCCGGAAACAGCTTCACGACGACGCGCTTCGCCATCACCGCCGAGCCCACCGTCACCGGGCTGGCGGGCACGCAAGCCCCCGTCTCCGCGTTCACCGCGTCCTCCGCCTTCGGCTCCGTCCAGGGGCTCCAAGGCTGGCGCTGGCAACACGCGCCGATCGGCACCAACAACTACGCCGACCTCAACCACCACGCCAACGGCGTCTGGTGGCACAACACCGCCAACAACTGGGCGGGCGGCATGATCCAGGCCTCGCGCATGCAGCCGGGCTCCACCCACGACGTCTGCCGCTCCTTCGTCGTTCCCGCCGCCGGCACCGCGACGCTTCGCACCTTCCGGCCCGTCACCGTCAACTACTCCGGATCCGACGGCGTGCAGGTGAAGATCCTGCTCAACAACACCCAGCTCTGGCCCGCCAGCGGCTGGGCCCCCGTCCTGCACGGCTCGCCGCTCGTCCCGCCCGATCTGTCCGTGGCCGTCGCGCCGGGCGATACCCTGCGCTTCCGCGTAAACGTCAAGGGCACCGCCGTGCACGACGACGGCACCTGGGAGCCCGTCGTTTACCTCCCGTGACCCGCGCCGAGGGCGGCTTTCGCGGCCCGTGCTCGGGCCGCGCTATCTGCCGCCGACCGAGTATTTGCCCGGTCCGGTGAAGAGCAGCCCGAGGCACACCACGCCCATCGCCAGCGGATAGGCCGAGGCCGACCAGCCCGCGAAGGGGTAGTGGCGCCAGATGGCCGCGACGCCCATCGTGATCGTGAGCGCCAACGCGGCCGGCCGATGCGCGAAAGGTTGGATCAGGCAGAGCGCGCCGAGCGTCATGGAGAGGATCGCCGCAAAGCCCCAGACCTGGTAGCCGAAACCGATGCCGAGGTAGCTCACGGCCCGGCCCACGCCGGTCCACGACGAGGGATCGATCAGCTTCGGGAAGCCGTGCAGCAGCAGAAAAATCAACCCCACGCCCACGCGCAGCACGAGCAGGCCGAAATCCTGAAAACGGTCGAGATAGCCCCAGCGAAACATCGGCGGACTCCTCGGGCTACACCCC
>JAUWBD010000199.1 GCA_030605125.1 Verrucomicrobiota bacterium
GGTGCGGACCGAGCGAAGGAATACCCGGAGGGTATTTCGAGACGACGGAGCGCGGTAGCGCGGAGATGGCATCGCCGCAGGCGATGGCCCGGAGGGCCGCCCGGACTCGGGTGCCCGCGCAGCGGGCGGAGCCGGGCGCAACGGCCCCACCAAAAGGTGCCGCCAGATCGCCTCGATGCGACCCGGACAACTGAAAGCTCCCGGCTCAGGCCTCGGACTCGGTCCACTTGAAGAGCACGACCGAGACGGGCGGGAGCGTGAGCTTGATGCTGTGCTCGAAGCCATCCCACGGCACGGGCTCGGCCGTGACGCCGCCGCCGTTGCCGACACCGGAGCCGCCGTAGTAGTGGCTGTCGGTGTTGATGAGTTCGCGCCACCAGCCGGCGCGCGGCACGCCGACGCGATAGCCCTCGCGCGACACCGGCGTGTAGTTGCCGACGCAGGCGATGAAGCTGCGCTGGTTCTGGTCGTTGCGCAGGTAGCTGACGACGGTGTTGTCGGCGTCGGTGCAGTTGATCCAGCGGAAGTTTCGGCCGTCGAGGTCGTTTTGGCCGAGCACGGGCTCGGTCTTGTAGAGGTGGTTGAGGTCGCGCACGAGCAGGCGGATGCCCTCGTGGTCGAGGTATTGGAGCAGGTGCCAGTCGAGGCTGCCGGCATAGGCCCACTCGCGGGACTGGCCGAACTCGCAACCCATGAAGAGGAGCTTTTTGCCCGGCCAAGCCCACATGTGGGCGTAGAGCGAGCGGAGGTGCGCGGCGCGGTCGCGGATCTCGAGCGCGGGCATCTTCATCAACATCGAGCCCTTGCCGTGCACGACCTCGTCGTGGCTGAAGACGGTGATGAAGTTTTCCGACCACTGGTAGAGCGCGCCGAAGGTGAAGTCGTTGAGGTGCCAGCGGCGGTGCACGGGCTCCTTTTGGAAGAACTTCAGGGTGTCGTGCATCCAGCCCATGTTCCACTTGAAGTCGAAGCCAATGCCGCCCTCGGAGATGGGCTTGGAGATGCCGGCGAACGCGGTGCTCTCCTCCGCGATCATGAGCACGCCGGGGTAGTAGTGGTGCACGAGGCGGTTCGTCTCGCGGAGGAAGCCGATGGCCTCGATGTTTTCGCGGCCGCCGTATTGGTTGGGGATCCACTCGCCCTCCTTGCGCGAGTAGTCGAGGTAGAGCATCGAGGCCACGGCGTCCACGCGCAGGCCGTCGAGGTGGTAGCGGTCGAGCCAGGCGAGGGCGTTGGCGACGAGGAAGCAGCGCACCTCGTGGCGGCCGTAGTTGAAGATCAGCGTGCCCCAGTCCATGTGCGCGCCCTGGCGCGGGTCGCTGTGCTCGTAGAGGTGCGAGCCGTCGAACTCGGCGAGCGCGAAGCTGTCGCGCGGGAAGTGGGCGGGCACCCAGTCGAGGATGACGCCGAGGCCGCGCTGGTGGAGATGGTCCACGAACCACGCGAAATCCTCGGGCGTGCCGAAGCGGTGCGTGGGCGCGAAGAAGCCGGTGACCTGATAACCCCAGGAGCCGTCGAAGGGGTGCTCGGCCACGGGCATGATCTCGATGTGGGTGAAGCCGAGCTCGAGGCAGTAGTCGGCGAGCGCGGGGGCGAGCTCGCGGTAGGTGAGCGGGCGGTTGGCGTCGTCGAGCTTGCGTTTCCAGGAGCCGAGGTGGACCTCGTAAACCGAGATGGGGCGGTCGATCTTCGAGGCGTCGGCCTTGCGGCGCTCCATCCAGGCGCTGTCGCCCCAGACGTGTTTGCGCACGTTGCAGACGATGGCGGCGTTGCCCGGAGGGGCCTCGAAGGAGGTGCCGTAGGGGTCGGTCTTGATGAGGATGTCGCCGCGCTGGGAGCGGATCTCGAACTTGTAGAGCTCGCCCTCGGCGAGGCCGGGGATGAACAACTCCCAGACGCCCGAGGCGCCGAGCGGGCGCATGGGGAAGTAGCGCCCGTCCCAGTGGTTGAAGTTGCCGACCACGGAGACGCGCGCGGCGCTCGGGGCCCAGACGGCGAAGGCCACGCCCGACACGCCGTCGATCACGCGCACGTGCGCGCCGAGCTTTTCGTAGGCGCGGTGCTCGTTGCCCTCGTTGAAGAGGTAGAGGTCCTGGTCGCCGAGCGTGGGGAGAAACCGATACGGATCGTGGAACTGGCGCATCTCGCCGTTGTGGCGCGTGACGCGGAGCTGGTAGGCGAAGTGGGTTTTGCGGCGCGGGATGACGATCTCGAAAAGTCCCTCCTCCGAGACGCGCTCCATCGGGTGGAGTTTTTCCTTGGGCGCGGCGTCGCCCTTCTTGGCGGAGCCGGCGGCGATCTCGACGACGTCGCAGGTCACGACGTCGCGCAGGAAGGCGCGGACGAGGAGGCCGCCCTTCACTTTATGCATGCCCAGCAGGGAGTGGGGCTGGGAGCAGGTGGCGTTGGTGAAGGATTCGAGTTCGTCGGCGGTAAGAAGCATTGGTGGGCTCGGAGCTTGCGCAGGACGCTGAGCCGCGCGCCGCCCGATGACGAGGAGGCATTTTCCCTAAATCGCGGACCGGGGCGCCGCCCGAGGGGGCGGCGAAAAACTCGAAGAGGCTCAGCCGGTGTTCTTCAGGCCGCCGGAGATGCCGTTGATCGTGAGCTCGACCACGCGGCGCGTGGCCTCCTCGTCCTGCTTGTCGAGGCCGCCGGCGCGCAGGCGGCGCAGCATCTCGACCTGGAGGTAGTTGAGCGGATCGATGTAGGGGTTGCGCAGCTCGACGGATTTCCGGAGCACGGGCTCGTCGGCGAGGAGTTTCTTGCGGCCGGTGATGGCCAGGATGGCCTGCTCGGTGAGGGCAAACTCCGCCTCGAGCGCGGCGAGGATTTTCTGGCGGATGCGCGCGTCGTCCACCAGCGAGGCGTAGAGGCGGGCGATGCCCATGTCGGCCTTGCAGAGGGTGAGCTGGGCGTTGTCGATCAGCGTGCGGAAGAAGGGCCAGCCGGCGTGCATCGCGCGCAGCAGCTCGCGGCCGGCGCGACCGCGCTTGAGCACGGGGCCGAGGGCCGAGCCGAGGCCATACCAGCCGGGGAAATTGAAGCGCGCCTGCATCCACGAGAAGACCCAGGGGATGGCGCGCAGGTCGGTGACGCTCTGGGTCGCGCGGCGGAAGGTGGGGCGCGAGCCGAACTTGAGGTTGCTGATCTCGTCGATCGGCGTGGCCTGCTTCCAGAAGGCGATGAACTCGGGGTCGTCGTGGACGAGCTTCTTGTAGGCGGCGAATCCGGCCGCGCTCATCTCCTCCAGCGCGAGCGTCCATTCCGGCTTCACCGGCGCGGGATGCTCGGCGGCGTGGATGCCGAGCATGACGCCGTAGGTCATCTGCTCGAGGATGCGGTGCGCGAGCTCGGGATCGTGGTAACGCGTCGAGAGCACCTCGCCCTGCTCGGTCACGCGGATGCCGCCGTCGTGCAGCGCCACGGGCTGCGCGAGGATGGCCTTGGCGGCCGGGCCGCCGCCGCGGGCGATGGAGCCGCCGCGACCGTGGAAGAGCGTGACGCGCACGCCGGCGGCGCGGCAGACGCGCGCGATCTCGTCCTGCGCCTTGTAGAGGGCCCAGTTGGCGGTGAGGTAGCCGCAGTCCTTGTTGGAGTCGGAGTAGCCCAGCATCACGTGCTGGTGGCCACCCTGCACGGCGAGGATCGGGGCGTAGGCCGGGTGCGCGAAAAGCTCGGTCAGCACGCGCGGCGCGTGGGTGAGGTCGTCGAGTGTCTCGAAGAGCGGCGAGATGGGCAGCTCCACCGCGGCGAGGCGCATGAGGTAGGCGACCTCGAGCAGGTCCGACACGTCGGTCGTCATGCTGATGATGTAGATGCCCAGGCAATCGGCCCCGAGGCGGGCGCGGGCGCGGCCGGCGAGGACGAGCGGCTCCACCACGTGGCGGGTGGCGGCGGAGAGCGCGGCGATGGCGGAGGGCGCGAGCGGCCCCGCCTTGGCGATCGCGCCGGCGAGCAGCTCGCGACGCTCGGCCTCGGGCAGCTTCGGGTAGTCGGCGCGGCCGAGCAGCTCGGCCACGGCGGCCTCGTGCGGGCCGGAATGCTGGCGCAAATCGAGACGCGCGGTGTGCAGCCCGAAGACGTCGAGGCGGGTGAGGTTTTCGCGCAGCTCGCCGTCCACGAGGATGGCGCCGCGCCCGGCGGAGAGGCTGCGCGCGAGGCACTCGAGGATCTCGCGCGCATCCTGCGCGGCGAAGGCGGGCTCGGCGTCGGCGGGCGCCGCGAGCGTGCGGTCGGCGTCGGCCGCGGCGTGCTGCACGCGCTCGCGCAGGCCGGCGAGCACCAGACGGTAGGTCTCGTGCGGATACCGCTTCACGAGCGCCTCGACGCGGGCCGAGAGGTGGCGGTTTTCGCGGAGGAGTTTTTTCAGCTCGGGCGTGAGCGGCTCGCGGCGGTCGGAGACGGTGAGCGTGCGGCCGAGCTCGCGGACGTTGGCGAGGAGTTTCTCCAAGGCGAGCGAGCGGTGCAGGCCGAGCACCTCGGCGGTGACAGCGGCGGTGACGTTGGGGTTGCCGTCGCGGTCGCCGCCGATCCAGGAGCCAAAGGTGAGCCAGCGCGCGGGCGGCTTGACGCCCGGGTAGTGCCGGGCGAGCGCGCGCTGCATGTCGGCCTGGAGGCGCGGTAGCACGCTGTAGAGCGTCATGTCGAAATACCAGAGACCGGTGCGCGCCTCGTCGGTCACGAGCGGGCGCTCCACGCGACTGCGATCGGTGAGCCAGAGCGAGGCGATCTCGCGCTCCACGGCGGCGGGGTCGCCGAGCTGCCCCGGCTCCTGCCCGTGGTCGAGCTGGAGTAACTGCGCGAGGCGGCGGAGCTTGGTGAGCAGCGTGCGGCGCTTCGACTCGGTCGGGTGCGCGGTGAACACGAGCTCGATCGCGATGCGGTCCACCAGGCTCTGCATGGCCTCGGGCGCGACGCCGCGGGCCTTGAGCTCGGCCACGGCGGACTCGATCGATTCGCGCAAGGGTTTGGCGTCGGAGCGCAGCAGCGCCGCGCGACGTTTGCGCAGGATGAGCGTGCGGAAGTTCTCCTCGGCGAGGTTCACCAGCTCGAAGTAGAGCGTGAACGCCATCGCTTGGTTGAAGGCCGCCGTGGGCGAGAGCGAGGCGACGGCCGCGGTGAGTTCCTTGCCGCTGGCGGCCTCGCCGGCGCGCGAGGATTTGGCCAGGTTCCGCAGGCGCTCGACGGTGGCGAGCGTCTCCGGCCCCTCGAGGCGGGTGATCACGCGTCCGAGCGCGGCGCCGAGCGAGCGCACCTCGGCGCGGAGCAGGGCAAGTTCTTTCAAGGCGATGGACTGGGCGGACGCGGCGGGACGGGCCATGAGATTTTCTTACAAGCGGCGAAAGTTTTGGACGCGGCGCGCAACTTGGCCCGCCCCCTCGGACGCGCAAAGCGAAAAGTAGGCCAAATCGTTCCCGCACCTGCGCCGGGCGCCGTCTCCGCCAGCCGGCGGACCAGGCGGTTTCGCTCTTGGCGCCCCCCGCCGCGGCCGGTGGGCTGGCCCGATGCCATCGCCAGCCGCCAGCGTTCCCCTCCAGATCGTGCAACCCCCGCTCGAACCGGCGCCGGAGCAGGCGCTCGCCTGGATCGGCGATGCGGTCCTCGCCCTCTGGGCCCGCGAACACATCCTGCGCACCCTCGGCCACCTCGACACGCCGACCTTCCTGCGGTTGACCTCCAACGCCTTTCTCCAGTCCTTTGGCCGCCCCACCCGGGTCGAAGCCGAGTTTGGCCTGGTGTATCAACAACAGGGCCTCGCCGCCGCCTTCGCCTACATCGAGGCTCGCCTGCTGCCGATTTTTGAACGGCAGGAGGCCAAGCGCCGCCGGCAGCGGCGCTGAACGCGGCCCTCGCGCACGCCTTGTCGGCCAATCCACGCCCAGCTTCCGGGCGTGCCTTCGCCCGCGAGGCGCGGCAATCTCGGCAGCATGCTGCAAAAACTCGGCACCTGGGCATGGATCGGCGGCGGCGCCCTCGCCGCCATCGCCGGCATGGTCAACGCCATCGGCTACCTCAGCTACAGCCACCAGGCGGTCACCCACCTCACCGGCACCACCTCGCTGCTCGGCATCGCGCTCGCCCAGCGTGATCTCGTCCTGGCCGCCCACCTCGGCGGCGTGATGGGCGCCTTTTTCGCGGGCGCGGTGCTGGCCGGCTACCTCATACGGCGGCAGACTCTTCGGCTCGGCCGACGCTACGGCGGAGCCCTCGCGATCGAAGGGCTGCTGCTCGGCGCCGCCGCGCTATGCATGCGCCGCGAACTGTCCGCCGGCGCCTACCTCGCCTCGGCCGCCTGCGGCCTGCAAAACGCCATGGCCACGACCTACAGCGGCGCGATCCTGCGCACCACCCATGTCACCGGCATCGTCACCGATCTCGGCTCCTCGCTCGGCCACGCCCTCCGCGGCATGGAGGTGGATCGCCCGCGGCTGCGACTTTACGCGCTCGTGCTCGGCGGTTTCCTCTTCGGCGGCGTGCTCGGGGCGGTGGTCTTCGCCGCGACCGGCACCGATGCCCTCCTCTACCCCGCCGCCCTGATCTTTGGCGTCGCCCTGGCCTACACCACCTACGCGCACCGCTCCCGCGCCTGAACAAATCGTCGTTTTCCCCGCCATCACCAATCTCCGCGCATGACCCTCCTCTATTTCGCCCAAGCCAAACGCGTCACCGGCCTCCCGTCCGAAACCCTCTCGCCCGCCGCCCCCCTGTCCGCCGACCAGCTTTGGTCGGAGATCCTCCGCCGCCACCCCGACCTCGCCCTCCTGCGCCCGGTCGTTCGCCTCGCGCGCAACGGCGAGTTCGCCGCGCCCGACGCCCTCTTCCTCCCCGGCGACGAAATCGCGCTCATCCCGCCCGTCTCGGGAGGATGACTTCGCCGCGACGGCCCCGCCGCCGCCCGCGCGCCGTCACTCGTCGAAGCGAAACACAAACTCGTCCGGCTTCGCGTAGCCCAGCCGGCGCCGAATCACCATTTCCACGTAGGCGGGGTCGGTGCGCAGGCGCTCCAACACCACCTCCTGCTCGGCCAGACGCGTCTCCACCTCGGCGAGCCGCCGCCGCGTCTGCACCTCCACCTCTCGCACCCGCTCGTATTCCGCCCGGGTCTGCGCGAGCACGACCGTCAAGCCCGCGAGCACGCCCGCCGCCACGAGGGCGCAGACGACGAGAAAAAGACGATTCAGCCAGGCGGACATCCGGGGGAGAAGAGACGAGCCCCGTTCTGCGTGAACCTGCGCCCGGTGTAAATCGCGGGCGGGATTTTTTTCGCGGACGGATTTGTCGTGCCATGCGCCGGCCGCTCCCGCTAGCCATTCGCGCGATGTATCAGAGCTACTACGGGCTGTCGGAACTGCCCTTCCACATCACGCCCGACCCGAAGTTTCTCTATCTCAGCCCCACCCATCAGGAGGCGCTCCAGCACCTCAAATACGGAGTCTTTGAGAAGAAAGGCTTTATCGTGCTCGTCGGCGAGGTGGGCTGCGGGAAAACCACGCTCTGCCGCCAGTTTCTCCAGGACGTGGAGCAGGACGGGCGCTTCGACGTCGCGCTCATTCTCAACCCCGCCGTCAACGAGACGCAGATGCTGCGCGCGATCCTCGCCGAGCTCGGCGAGTCGCCGCTGCACCACGAGCAGCCCGATCTCCTCGGCCAGCTCAACCGCGTCCTCCTCGACCGCATCGCCGGCGGGCGCGACATCCTGCTCATCATTGACGAGGCGCAAAACCTCTCCTTCGGCGTCCTCGAGCAGATCCGCCTCCTCTCCAACCTCGAGACCGACAAGCACAAGCTCCTCCAGATCGTGCTCATGGGCCAGCCCGAGCTGAAGGACATCCTCTCCCGCCCCGAGCTCCGCCAGCTCCGCCAGCGCGTGCTCGTGCACTACGAGCTCACGCCCCTCACCCGCGCCGACCTCGCCCACTACGTGCAACACCGCCTCACCCGCTCCGGCGGGCAGGGCCGCCCCTACTTCACCCCCTGGGCCCTCCGCGCCGTGCACCGCTACAGCGGAGGAATTCCCCGCATCGTGAACAATCTCTGCGACAAGGCCATCCTCGCGGCCTATATTCGCGAGTCCGACGAGGTCACCTGGTGGGACGTCCGCCGCGCCATCAAGGACCTGAAAAACCTCACCCACTGACCGCCTCCCCCTCCGCGCCATGAGCCTGATCAACGAAGCCCTCAAAAAAGCCCAGCGCCAGCGCAGCCTCGAAGCCGCCCCCCTCGCCTCCGCGCCCAGCGGCGTCGCCGCCGCCGCCGTCGCCACGCACGTGCGCGCCGCCACCCACAAGCGCTCCCTCGCCCCGCTCTGGTTTGGCCTCGGCGTGCTCGCCATGAGCGTCGGCGCCACCGTGCTCGTGATGCGCTACGCGATCACCGACCCCGCCCCGGCCTCCGCGCCCGTCGCCCTCGCGCCCGCCGCGCCGGCTCCCGCGGCCCGCGACGCCGCGCCCGTCGCCG
>JAUWBD010000105.1 GCA_030605125.1 Verrucomicrobiota bacterium
GGGCGACCTCAACGGCAAGGCCTACCAGGCCCAGGAGAATGTTCCGATGCCCGACGGCACGACGGTGAAAGCTTGGGGCCGGGTAAACGACGCCAACGGCACCGATATCAGCCCCAAGCCGCGCCGCCTCTCCGACATGCCCTCCACCGCGTGGGCCATCCGCGACAACGACGCCACCGTGGACGGCGTGAAAGTCACCGCGCACCCCAACGCCCGCAACGCCCTCTTCTTCGGCGGCCACGTCACCAAACAACCCGTGACCCCCTGACGACCGCCCGCGCCCGCCGCCCAACACTCTCCCGCATCAACCCAACCACTCCAAATACCCCCTCCATGAACATGACCCACCGCCACGCCTCCCTCGCCCGCCAAATCTCCGCCCTCGCCGCGACCTGCGCGCTCTTTGCCGCCTCTGGTCAGGCTGCCACCCTGTATTGGGACGGCCAAGTGGATCTCGCTTGGAATAATTTGGCCAACTGGTCCGTCACCTCTGACGGCTCGATTCCCGGAGGTGCTGAAACAAATAATCCGACTGCGGTGCCAGGTGCGAATGATGACGTCGTGTTCAATATCTCTGGTTTGAATGCCGGACCGCAGGTGACCGTTAATTCGGATGTCGCTGCGCGATCCCTGACGTTCAATGGAAACGGCAACCAAGCCTATCGGATTTCCAATACCGGAGGCACTCGCCAGTTCCTGCTCGGCGAAGGCGGCGTCACTGTTAACGCGGGCTCGGGCCAAGTAAATTTGGGCAACACCTCCGCCACCGTGCGCTTCGGCATCACCGCCAGCCAGACTTGGACCAATCATTCCACGAGCAACATCGTGCTGCAAAACGCCGGTGGTGCCGCCAATACCGGCACTGATGCGGTGACTCTTACGATCAACAACACGAGCACCGGGCAAACGAGTTTCAACAACGCACTCCAAGATGGCACCGCCGGGCGAGTATTGACCCTCATCATAAATTCAAGTGGCAGTGGCGGCACTAGTCTCAACAGCACGCCCAACCACACATATAGCGGCGGAACAATTGTTCAACGTGGTCTCTTCACCTCCAACTCAAATGTTATCGGACTCGGCGGCGTCAATCTGAGCGCCACGGCCACCCACACCGCCACTGTTCGTGTCGCATCGACCGGCTCCGTCGCCAACAACTTCACATCCTCCGGGGCCGCCAATGGCACCAATGTCCTCGAATTCACGGCCACGAGCGGCACGCTCGACGGAAGCATCACGCTCAATCAAAACCTCAACGTTGGCGTCCGCCTCAGCGGCGCGACCGGCGTCGTCTTCAACGGCAACATCACCGGAACGGCCAACCTGATCAAAGGCCAATACCAAGGTGGCAACAGCGGCCTCCTGACCCTCGCCGGGCACGCCTCCCACTCCGGCGACACCATCATCAACAACGGCGCCTTCACCCTCGCCGACACCGGCTCTCTCACCTTCTACATCGGCGCCGATGGCGTGAACAACCGCATCACCGGCACCTCGACCGGACTGGCCACCTTCGACGGCACCTTCAACTTCAACCTCACCAACGCGTCGCTCATCGACGGCAACAGCTGGAGCATCGTCACCCTATCCAACCGCTCCTTCGGCAGCACTTTCGACGTCGCTGGTTTCACCGAGATCGAAAGCGGCATCTGGAGCAACGGCACCGGCTTCACCTTCAGCGAGGCCACCGGCCTGTTGGCCTACTCCGTCATCCCCGAGCCCTCCGCCTTCGCCGGGCTCGCCGGCCTCGGCGCCCTCGGCTTCGCCGCCCTCCGCCGCCGCCGCGCCCGCGCGTGATCCAGTGAGCACGCGCACGCCCGAGACCTCGCGGCTCTTCTCCCGTTGGCGCAACCCCGCCAACGGGCTCGAGAGCCTCGTTCTCACCGCGCGCGTCGCCCCCGTTCAGCAAAGCTTCTACTACACCCACCCCGCCTTCACCGACGACGGCCGCCACCTCTGGCTCGGCTGCGGCTTCCCGCCCCCCGGCGGTCGCCACGCCCGCCAAGTGCTCGGCGTGGTGGACTTCGAACGCGACGAGCTGCGCGTCTTTCACGAGGCGCAGCTCGCCTCCTCCCGCCCCCTCGTGGACCTCGCCACCGGCGAGGCCTACTGGTGCCACGAACTCGAGGTCTGGAAACGCTCCCCCGATCCCGCCGCCCAGGCCGTCCGCGTCGGCGTCTTCCCCCGCGAACTCGCCAAGGGCCGCCTCGTCCAGCTCGCCACCCACCCCACCTTCTCGGCCGACCGCTCCGCCATCAACCTCGACGCCCGCTTCCTCCAGCGCGACGGGAGCGTGCGCGTCATCCTCGGCGAACTCCCGCTCGACGGCTCGCCCTTCCGGCCCTGGCAGATCTTCGAGGGCCGCACCTACAACCACGCCCTCTTCAGCCCGACCGATCCCGCGCTGCAGCTCTTTTCCCACGAATACTGGCAGGACCACGCCCCCTTCGACCCCGCCCTCCCCTACCACCGCATGTGGACCATCCGCCGCGGCGAGCAACCGCGTCCCGTCCTTCGCGCCCCCGTCAGCCACAGCGGCCACGAATGGTGGGATGCCGACGGCCGCCACGTCTGGTATCTCCACTACGGCGTCGGCGTGAAAAAAGTCCGCCTCGACGACGGCTCCGAAACCCTCGTCTGGCCCGGCCCGCTTTCCCACGCCCACTCCGACCACACCGGCCGCTTCCTCGTCGCCGACCGCATGGACAGCCCCGACGAGCCCGACTGCCACGTCCTGTTCCGCGACACCGCCACCGGCCGCGAACTCGAGATCGTCAACCGCGGCCCGCTCGCCGCGCACCTCACTCAGGCGCCCCACCTGCACCCCCACCCGCACTTCTGCCTCCACGACCGCTACGTCTGCCACACCACCACCGTGCACGACCGCGTGGACCTCGCCCTCGTATTCACAGAATCCCTACGCGCCGCCGTCTGATCGACCGCCCTCCCCCCTTTCGCCTGCCTTCGTCACCAACCGAAACCCGAAACCCATGCCCTCCCTGAAAAACCTCTTCCCGGCCCGCCTCCTCGTCGGCGCCCTCCTCTGCCTCGGTGTCCTCGCCGCCCCGGCCCACGCCTCGCCCGCCTCCTTGATCAAAAACCACGACATGGAGTCCGATTCCAACGGCGACGGCTGGCCCGACAACTGGCCCAAGCTTAAGTCCGGCGGCTCCTGGGAAAACGAGAACGGCAACCACTTCATCCGCATGACCGCCACCGAGCCCGGCAAGACCACCATGCTCTACATGGAGATCAACGTCCCCTCGGGCGTGAAGGAGCTCGAGCTCTCCTGGCGCTGGCGCATCTCCAATCTCGTCGTCGGCAGCCAATCCTGGTTCGACGCCCGCATCATGATGGAGTGGATGGACGCCGGCCGCGGCAAGGTCTCCGGCTCGCCCAAGGCCCCGAGCACCCGCTCCAACACCGACGGCTGGGTGCAGCGCTCCATGCGCATCACCGTGCCGGAGAATGCGCGCATCCTGAAGTTCATGCCCTCCCTCTTCCAGGTGCAGAGCGGCACGCTCGATCTCGACGACGTCGTGCTGCGCCCCGTCGCGCCCTGAGCTCAGAGCCGACTCACTTGCTTCTTTAACCGCGAAGTTCGCGAAGACGCGCGAAGGAAAGCCCCGCCCGTGCAACCGGGCGGAGGCGCCCCCTCCCCGCTTCGCGCCTTCGCGTCAAAAACTACCGCCGCAAAGGCAGGGCGCGACCACCGGGCGCGCCGCGGAGGAGTGGCAGAGACACCACTTACCCGATCCCCTCGGACTTTTAACGCGAAGTCCGCCAAGGTCCGCGAAGAACAAACCAAGTTCAGAATCCGAACCTCGCGGTCTTCGGACCCGCTCTTCACGGCCGGAACCACGGCGGAATCAACGCCTCCTCCGTGTCACCCTGATACCAGCAGCTAAAAAGGTTCAGACTTTCACCACAGATTTCACGCGGATGGGCGCGGATAATGACTGGGGAACATCCTGCTTCTTATCCGTGATATCTGTGCGATCTGTGGTCAGATTTCAGGTTCCAATAGACTGGTTCTTCACAGCCGTCGGTATGGCTTCCTTATCCGGCTTGATCCACGCCAATCCGCGTAATCCGCGGTTGGTTTAGAAAGCGTTTCTTAAGTTACCCCTTCTCTTCGCGCCCCTTCGCGAACTTCGCGGTTAATCATTCCCGCACGCCCCGCTTCTCCCGCGCCGCCCCCGAGAGCCCTGGCCACTGCCTTGCCCGCCCCTTTCGCGCCTGCCCCAAACCCAAAACCACACCCCGCATGCACCCCCGCAGCCCCGCACCCCGACCCCGCACCCTGATCCGCGTGACGCTTGCCCTCGCGTCCGCCTTCGCGGCCCTCGCCGCACCGCTCGCCGCCCAAACCGCCGCCACCGTCACGATCGACGCCAACAACGTCGTCCGCGAAGTGCCCGTCGGCCTCATGGGCTCCAACGCCAACACCGGCAAGGCCTCCAAGTTCTGGCAGAGCCTCTCGCCCGCCTACCGCGCCGACCTCATGGCCGCGCGCATGGGCTCCATCCGCATCAGCACCTACCCCGAGGACGTCTCCAACCCCTCCAACGCCATCACGCTCGCCGAGCTCGACACCCGCGTCGCCCAGATACTCAACGCCGGCGCCGTCCCCGTCTTTTTCCAGGCGATCAACGATATCAACAAGACCTACAGCGACTCCCGAGACGCCGCCGTCCACGCCAAATACATGGACCTCAACGGCAACGCCTACCCCGCCGGCAGCACCGTGCCCACCGCCCAGCGCATCGCCACCAACATGGCGTATCTGGTAAATCGATACAAGAATCCGCCCTTCAACCTCGCCAACCAGATCTGGGAGGTCGGCAACGAGCCCGACATCAACGTCAACTACCAGGTCGAAAACAGCGCCGAATACATCGCCACCTTCCAGGCGGTGCACAACCAGCTCGTCGCCTCCGGCCTCCGCTCCCACGTCACCCTCTGCGGCCCGGTCGTGAGCTGGGACTACGGCTTCGGCTCCTTCCGCGACGAGCTGATGCGCGACTTCCTCTCCGCCTGCAAAGACCAGGTGGATATCGTCACGCGCCACATCTACGCGAAGATCTACAGCTGGGAGTCCACCACCTACACGCCCTACAACCTGCTCAACGCGGGCTTCGAGACCGCGCACTTCAACGCCGCGCAGTCCGGCAGCCGCGGCGAGGGCAAGCTCCTTTCCGAGATGGCCGCCCGCGGCGTCCCCTCCTCCGTCGGCACCGGCGTCACCGAGATGAACCTCTTCGCCAACGACGGCGGGCCCAACACGCGCCACACCATCACGCAGGGCCTCTGGTTCCTCCTCTCCAACCACTACTCGCTGCACAATCCGCGCAGCCGCCTCACCACCGGCTTCAAGTTCGACACCTTCAACGACCAGCTCGCCTACTACCACCCCGACCGCTCGCGCAGCTTCCCCTACTGGGCGACCTACATGCACGGCCACCTGACGGGCGACCAGATCGTGTCCCACACGAGCAGCAACAGCCACGTCGTCGTCACCGCCTCGAAGGACGCCTCCTACCTCTACGTGATGGTCCTCAACCGCCACGACACCACGACCTTCAACACCACGGTCACGATCAACAACGCCCCGCCCGTCACCGCGCCCACGCTCTACACGCTCTCCGCCACCGCCACGCCCGATGTCGGCGCGAGCACCACCCACGGCACCACCTTCACCCGCTCCTTCGCGCCGATGACGGCCAGCGTGCTGCGCTTCCCCCGCACCGACGCGCCCACGCCGCCCGCCCCGCCCGCCGCGCCCACCGGCGTGCTGCTCGACACCGCCTTCGCCTCCGCGCCCTCCGGCATGCTCACCTACCAGGTCGGCTATACGCCCGTCGTCGCCGGGAACCGCCTCCAGCTCACCTCCGCCACCACCAACGCCCGCGCCGCCGTCGTCTTCAACGGCCAGCCCCTCCCCGCCGCCGCTGCCCGCGCCCAGATCCGCTTCGGCTTCCGCGTGGATTCCACCACGACCGGCACGCAGGGCGAGGGCTTCGTCTTCGGCGCCTACTCCGCCAACCCCGGCGCCGTGGGCAACTCCGGCCAATCCCTCGGCTACACCGGGCAAAACCACCGCGTCTTCGGCGTGAAGATCGACAACAACCCCGACCAGATCGCCGTCCTCGCCTCCGCCGCCGACGCCAACGTCGAGGGCTGGGCCACGTATCCGATCGCCGACTACCAGGGCGCCGACCGCTTCGTCGTGATCGACTACGAGGGCGCCGAGGGCACCGTGCGCGCCCGCCTCTACGCCGGCACCTCCGCCACCGGCGCGCCCATCGCCGACGTCACCAACCGCATCGGCAACCCCGCCACGCTTCCCGCCGGCGCCGTGTTCGGCTTCACCGCCGCCACCTCGGGCAACACCCAGCTCACCTACATCGAAAACCTGCGCATCACCACCACGCCCGCCCTCACGCCCGGCCCGAGCTTCACGCTCCAGACCTTCGGCTCCGCGCCCTGGGTGCACACCACCGGAAGCTCCGGCACCACCTCCTTCGCCGGCGCCTTCTCCCCGGGCGGCACGAACGTCACCATGACCTTCGCCAACCCCCGCACCGGCGTAAACGTGAGCAATCCCGCCGCGCCCGACGCCACCGGCTCCGCCGCCTCGTTCTTCGGCTTCGAGAGCACCGGTTTCGGCGTGGGCAACAGCGGCCTCGGCCGCTTCGACCGCGGCGAGAGCTTCACCCTCCGCGCCACCCGCGCCTTCGCCCTCCAGCAGATCCGCTGGAACGAGTGCAACGGCGACGAGCAGGTCCACTTCCGCTGGACCGAGGGCGGCGTGGTGAAGACCCAGCTGCTCTCCATCCCCACCGGCGCCACCGGCATCATCACCCCGCTCACCGGCATCCACGCCGACGCCAACACCGACATCGTGATCACCAACGTGAGCTCCACCAGCGCCGCCCTCACCGGCCGCCTCCGCGTCCACTACGTCGTCACCGCCCTGCTCCAGTGATACCGGTGACTGAAGACACTCTGGAGGGACGCCGTCCCCGGCGTCCGCGATTTGCGAGCGAGATCGGGAACAGCTGCGCGAGCGCGGGAGGCGGGGACGCCGCCCCTCCAAAATCCAAGACCAAGCCGCGTCTCAACTAAGACTCCCGCCCGGCGCGAGCGCTCCGCTCGCGCCGGGCTTTTCCCTTTCCGCCCGCTTCCCCTCGCCATGCGCTCCGCCGCCCTCCGCCCATCCTTCTGGCTCCGCGCCCTCCTGCTCGCCGCGCTCTGCCTCGCCGCGCGCGCCGCGGCCGCCGTGCCTGAGCAGCCCGTGCGCATCGTCGCCACCGGCGGACGCATCGGCTACACCTTCTACGCCCCCGCCGCGGCCAACACCGCCTTCCGCCACCGCAGCCCGCACAAGCTCGGCGGTCCCGTCTCCGAGATGCAGGTCGGCTTCATGGACTGGATGTATCCCACCAGCTCCGCCGAGACGCCCAACGTGGACAACGAGGTCACCCTCACCCACGTCTGGCTCGAGCGCGCCGCCACCGGCCAGGTCGTGCCGCTCACCTTCGCCGGCGCGCGCCAGCTCGTGTTGCC
This sequence comes from Verrucomicrobiota bacterium, assembly GCA_030605125.1. Taxonomy (GTDB): domain Bacteria; phylum Verrucomicrobiota; class Verrucomicrobiia; order Opitutales; family Opitutaceae; genus IMCC26134_A. Next base: position 7,570 of record JAUWBD010000105.1, read on the forward strand.
CAAAAACGGCACCACCTCCCACCTGCTCTCCGACCCCGTGCCCTCCTCCGTCTGGACCGGAGCCCCGCCCGCTCGCGACGAGGTTTTCTGGCTGCACGCCCGCGGCACCATCCCCGAGGGCGGCAAGCTCCCCGTCGGCACCTCCACCAGCTACGCCGGCGCCCGCTTCGTCGTGTATCCACCCGCCAACGACACCGGTGTCTTCGACGTCGGCGGTCCCGTGCCCACCATCTCCGGCGGCGCCACCCGCACCGAGGGCCTGCCCCTCGTCTTCCTCGGCCGCTACACCGGCCCCGGCCACCTCGCCGTCATCGGCATCGGCGACAGCATCCTCCACGGCACCGGCGACTCCACCGGCGGCGCGATCATCTCCGGCAGCGGCTTTTTCAACCGCGCCGCGCTCGACGCCGACGGGGCCAACACCATCGCCACTTTCAACCTCACCCGCCACGGCCAGACCGCCTCCAGCTGGGTCACCGCCAGCCGCCAGACGCGCCAGACTCCCTTCCTCCGCTACGCCAACGTCGTCGTCGAGGAATACGGCACCAACGACCTCGGCTCCGGCGGCACCGGCGATCCCGCCACCATCCTCGGCCGCCTCGACACCATCTGGAGCACCGCCCGCGCCCAGGGCGTGCAAAAGATCGTGCGCACCCTGCTCCTGCCGCGCACCAGCTCGACCGACGCCTGGCGCACCGCCGACGCGCAAACGCCCAACACCGGCTGGGGCCCCGGCGGCAAGCGCGACACCATCAACGCCGGCCTCCGCGCCGCCCGCGCCTCCGGCAAGATCGACCACCTGCTCGACACCCTCGCCATCCTCGCCGACCCCGCCGACGACACCCGTTGGCTCACCGACGGCACCACCGCCAACTACGTCACCAACGACGGCACGCATATCGGCCCGCGCGGCAACGCCCTCCTCGCCACCGCGCTGCGCGACGCCCTCCTCTCGCTCTCGATCGACGACTACGCCGCCTGGCGCGCCGCCATCGCGTGGCCCGGCGGCGCCGCGTCCGCCTCCTCCGCCCCCGACGCCGATCCCGACGGGGACGGCGCCCCCAACCTCCTCGAATACGCCCTCGGCTCCGATCCGCTCGCGGCGGCGGAGGCGTCGCCGGTGCTATTTCAAATTTCAGATCTCAAATTTGAGATCTCCTTCCCGCGCCTGCGCCACGACCTCACGTATCGCGTCGAGGCGAGCTCCGACCTCGTGAACTGGGAGCTGCTCGCCACCAACCCCGGCGCGGCGGGCCGGCTCGTCACCGTAGCGGACTCCGTTTCCCTGACCGGCAACGCCCGCCGCTTCCTGCGCCTGGTGGTCGAACGCTAGCGGCGCATCAACCGGCACCGCGCGCCTCAGGCGACGCCGAAAAGGAAAAACGCCACCACCGCGGCCACGTAGGCGGCGAGGCCGGCGAGCAGCAGGCACAGCTCCGCGAAAAACAGCCGCGTCTTCCGGTCGCGGTAACACAGGATCTGCGCGACCAGCGCCTCGTCGCCCCCGCCCGGCGGCGCGCGAAACTGCGTCACCCAGCGGATGCGCAGCGAGCCGCCGATGATGAGCAGCATGGAGGCGAGCACGAGCACGAGACCGGCGGCCATGGCCAGCCGGGGGAAGACGCCCGACTCCGCGATGCGCGGCCCGGAGAAGCCCGTGATGGTGAGCGCGAGCGTAGAGACGGTGAGGAGCACCTGCGAGCGCGTCTGCAGGACGTTGAACTGGGTGACCAGCATCTCGAGCGCGCCGCGCAGCCCGGAGCCCACGGCGAGCAGATGGCGCGCCTCCTCGTGGTGCGCGGCGGCGGGGGTCTCGGGCGGGGGCGAAGCGGGCGTCATGACGCGATTGATACAGGCGGCGGCAAGCCTTCAAACCTTTAGCCGGGCACGGTGCCTCGCGCGAGGAAAGGGTTGCGACATTTTCCGCGCGTCTTGAGGTGATACCATGTCCGACACCCCAGCCCGCCTCGCCAACCGCATCCTCATCGGTCTCGGCGTCGGCCTCGGCGCGGGCCTGCTTACCCTCGCCGTCGGCCACTTCCAACCCGGCGTGCTCGCCACCGCGCAGCGCGTCTCGACCGCCGTCCTCGACCCGCTCGGCCAGGTGTTTCTCCGCCTGCTCTTCTTCGTCGTCATCCCGCTCGTCTTCGCCTCGCTCGCCGGCGGCGTGGTGCAGCTCGGCGACCTGCGCAAACTCGGGCCCATGGCGGGCCGCACCTTCGGCCTCTTCGCCCTCAACATGGCGATCGGCGTCGCCCTCGGCCTCGTGATGATGAATCTCCTCGCGCCCGGGGCCGCGATCGATCCGGCCACGCGAGAGGAGCTGCGCGCGGCCTACGCGGGCGACGCCGCCCGGCACGTCGCCACCTCCGAGGCGCGCGAACCGTTCACGCTCATGACGGTCGTGGACATGTTCATGCCGCGAAACCTCGTGGGCGCCGTCGCGGGCTTTTCGCGCGGCGGCATCGGCGAGGTGTTGCCGCTCATCCTCTTCGCCCTCCTGGTCGGGGCCGCCGGCACCGGCCTCGCCGCCGAGCCGCGCGAGCGCCTGCGCGGGGCGCTGGAGCTCGTCACCCGGTTGATGACCGGGATCGTCAACTTCGCCCTCCACCTCGCCCCCTACGCGGTGCCGGCCATGATCTACAGCGTCGTCGTGCGCGTGGGCTGGGAGTTCGTGCTCGCGCTCTCCGTCTTCGTCGCCGGCGTGCTGGGCGTGCTCGCCGTGCACCTCTTCGGCACGATCAGCGTCCTGCTCCGGCTTTTCTCGAAGCAGTGGCGCCCGCTCGCGTTTTTCCGCGCCGTCCGCGCGGTGTTGATCACGGCCTTCTCCACCAGCTCGAGCAGCGCCACGATGGCGACCTCGATGACGGTGGCGCGCGAGACGCTCAAAATCTCGCCCGGCACCGCGGGTTTCGTGATCCCGCTCGGCGCGACGATGAACATGAGCGGCACGGCGCTTTTCGAGGGCTGCGTGGTGCTCTTCGTCGCGCAGGTCTTCGGCGTCGAGCTCGGCCTCGGGCAACAGCTCACCCTGCTCCTGCTCTCGGTCCTGAGCGCGGTGGCGGTGGCGGGCATCCCGGGCGGCTCGCTGCCGATCATCGCGGGCCTCTGCGCGAGCTTCGGCGTGCCGCCCGACGGCATCGCGATCGTGCTCGGCGTGGACCGCCTGCTCGACATGGCGCGCACCACGGTGAACGTCGGCGCCGACCTCGCCACGGCGGTGATCGTGGACGAGCGCGCGGCGGAAGCGGCGGACAACAAAAAGGCGGCCTCGGGCTGATGCCCGGGAGGCCGCCGCGTGTGGGGGGGCCTCGGTTGATAAAAGGTGGAACGCGTTGTCCTCAACGCGTTGACGCGGCACAGCCGCGCCCGAACCAAGCGCGTTGGGGACAACGCGCTCCACCTCTCAGCAAACCCGGCTTTGGCTCAAGGCTTGGGCTCCTCGGCGGCGGGCGCCGGGGGCGTCTCGGCCGCGGGCTCCGTGGCAGGCTCGGCCGGAGCCTCGGCCGCGGGCGTCGCCGGCTCCTCCGGAGCGGCGGGGGCCGCGGGCTTGGGCGCCTCGGGGAAGTTCTCGGGATCGACATCCGAGGCCTCGATCTCGCGCTTGCGCGCCTCGACCATCGGCGGCGGGCAGAAGAGCGAGCCATCGACGAACTCCGTCACATAGCCCTCCTTCACCAGGTAGCGCAGATCGCCCTTGAGGCGGGTGATCTTTTCCTGCTCCTCGGCCGGCACGGGCTCGGGCGCCTGGCCCTCCACGGGCGCGGGGCGCGGGGCGAGGCCGAGCAGGCGTTGCGCGAGCTCGCTCTCCTTCACCATCGGGTTGCCCTCGATAAAGGCGATCAAGGCGCTGAGCGATTCCGAGAAGGTCTGGCCCGGCACGCGGAAGCGGCGCTTCACCGCGCAGACGTAGCTGATGCCCTTGGAGCCCTTCTTGAAGATCGTGAAGTGCTCGCGGCGCAGGCGGCCGCGGAGCGCGTTGGCCGTATCCAGCGGGAACCTACGCTGGGCGGCGAGGGCGCCCTCGACCGCGCGGCGGATCTCGCTCGTCGGAGGGAGGCTCTCGAGGAGGCGCCCATGGAAACGGAGCTGCTCGACGATGCGCACCACCCGCTCGCGGGCGGTGGTGAGCAGGTGCTGGCGGGCCTCCTCGATCGTGTCGAAGGAGGGCCCGGCGGGCGCGGCCTCGGCGGCGGCCCCGGGGGCGACGGCCTCGGGCGCGGGCGCGGGAGCCTCGCCCGCGGGCGCCTCGGGAGCCGGGGCCTCCGCGGGGGCGGCGGCCTCGGCCTGGGCCTTCGCGCCGCCCTTGGCGGGCGCGGGCTTCCAGGTGTAGCGCGTGGCCTTCTTCATCTTTTCCAGCCACTGGGCCACGACCTCGGGATCGCGCACGGTCTCGATCTTGGCCTTGTAAGCCTCGAGCGGCATGCGGATGTGGGTCGCATGGTGCTGGGCCACGATCTGGTTGTAGCGATGGTAATTCGGCGGCGCGAGGAGCGTGCCGGTGATCGTGCAACGGTTGACGACCTGGAAATTGCCCTTCGGCGGATCGACCTCGACCTCCGCGGTCTCGAAAAAGAGCCCGAGGTGCTTCTCCAGCACGTGGGCGATGGCGGCGTCCTCGGTCTCGAAGGGCAGGCCGTCCGGCACGGAGATGTAGAACGGGGCGGGCTTCACCGAGGGCGTGGCGGGCGCCTCGGCGCCGCTTTCGCCGGACTGCGCGGCCGGGGCGGGTTTCGCGCCGGCGGGGATGCGTTGCACCACCGCGACGAAGCGGTCGTTTTTCTCGACCACGGACTTCGCGATGTAGAAGAGCTCGAAAGTGCGGCAGGACTTGCGGATGGCGTCGGCGAGGACCTTGAAGCTGTTGTCCTCGGGGTAGAAGGTGACCGAGAAGAACGGGCTCACGTAGGGGCCGGCCGGCTCGCGCGGAGGCCCGCGGAAATCGCCGCGGCCGCCGCCCTGGAAGCCGCCCTCGCGGCGCGGGCCGCGTTCGTCGCGACGCCCGCCCTCGAAGCGGGGACGTTCGCCGCGCGGGCCGCCACGGTCTTCACGGGGAGCGCCGCCGCGTTCGCGGTCACGCGGCGGAGCGTCGCCGCGCGGGGCCTCGCCTTCGCCGGGGGCCGGAGCCGCGCCGCCGGAGGGACGGCGAAACTCGCGCCGATCACGGCGGGCCGGGGCGTCGCCGCCGCCTTCGCGGCGCGGACGATCCTCGCGGCGGTCCTGACGGGCGCCTCCTTGCGCGCCTTTGTCCTGGGTCCAGGAGGTGCCGAAGCTGAATCCCTGCAACTGCGAGAGATCGAGCTTGTTGAGCCCTTGGTCGGGCGTTTTCGGGGAGGGCGTCTCGTCCATGCGGAAAAAGCGGGCGTCGCGAAGGGCCTGCGGGCGGTGGTGGGCTGGAGGGCGGAAAGCCTGCGCGGAAGGCACAGGTCGTGCCAGCTTCGCCGCGCCCCGGGCGCAGGCAAGCTGTTTCCCCGAGGCCCCCCTGTGCCGTTATTGCAAACCCCGCCCTCTCGCCCGCCGCTCCGCCGCTCTCCATCGGCCCAGGCGCAACAAAAACCTTCCCATGCCCGCGCGCCGACGCAGCATCGCGCGCTGCCGTCCTTTGCCCAACGCCTCGTGAGCCGATCCGCCTCCGCCACCACCACCTCGTCCGGACTCCGGCGCTACCGCCGCCACCTCCACCACCTGCGCCCCGCGCGCTGGCACCTCGCGGGCGGCCTGTTCGCCGCGGCGGTCTTCGCCGCCAGCACCGGCGCGGGCGTTCCGGTCGCGCTTAAATACCTGATCCCGATCCTCTTCAACGAGACCGACCAGATCGACCCGCGCTTTCTGGGCTACGTGCAGCGCTACCTTGGCGAGGCCTATCTCGACCGCCTCCTGCTCATCGCCTGCATCGGCCTGCCGCTGGTCTTCGTGATCCGCGGCCTCGCGGCCATCGCCAACCGCTACCTCACCAACAAAGGCGGCCTCATCGTCCTCGAAAACATCCGCCTCGAGGCCTACGAGCGCCTGCTCTCGCTTCCCCTCGCCTTCTACCAGCGCAACAAGGCCGGCGACCTCAACGCCCGCCTGATGTCCGATACCGACAAGCTCCGCGCCGTCGTCGTCAACGTCGGCGGCGAGATCGTGAAGCAGCCCCTCACCCTGCTCGCCGCCGGCGCCACGTTGATCTACCTCTGCCTCACCGAGCGCAGCGTGGTCTTCGCGCTCGTGGCCATGCTCAGCGTGCCCCTCTGCATCGTGCCCATCCGCATGGCCGCGACCCGGCTCGTGAAACGCTCGCGCCAGATCGCCGAAAAAGGCGGCGAGCTCACCTCGACCTCGATCGAGACCCTCCAGTCGCCGCTCGAAATCCAGGCCTACAATCTCCAGGAGCGCCAACGGAACCGCTTCGCCGCCGGCGTCCGCGAGATGTTCAAGCTCACGATGAAGACGGTGAAATACCAGTCGGTCGTGAATCCCGTGATCGAGATCGTCTCGGTCTGCGGCTTCGTCGCCGCGCTCTACTTCGGCAGCCGCCACGGCATGACCTACGGCACCTTCACCGCCCTCGCCGCCGCCCTCTACCTTTCCTACGAGCCGGTCAAAAAGCTCAGCGCCGTCCACGCCATCCTCAAGACCGGCGAGGCCTCGCTCGACCGCCTCGAATACATCCTCGACGCCGCCGACACCGTGCCCCCGCCGGCCGCGCCCCGCCCGCTGCCCGCCGGCCCGCTCGAGCTGCGCTTCGAGCAGGTGCACTTCGCCTACGCGCCCCGCCCCGGCGAATCCGCGCCCCCCGCCGGCGCCCCGCCCGCCCTGGCCGACATCACGCTGCGCGCCGCCCCCGGCGAGACGATCGCGCTCGTGGGCCCCAGCGGCGCGGGCAAGTCCACCTTCGTCACCCTCATCCCGCGCTTCTACGATCCCGCGGCCGGGCGCGTGACCCTCGGCGGCATCGACCTGCGCGAGCTCGACAAGGCCGCCCTCCGCGAACGCGTGGCCGTCGTGCCGCAGCAGCCCCTCCTCTTCAACGCCACCTTCGCCGACAACATCCGCATGGGCCGCCTCTCCGCCACCGACGCCGAGGTGGAGCGGGCCGCGCGCCGCGCCCACGCGCACGAGTTCATCGTGTCGCAACCGAATGGATACGCCACGATGGTCGGCGAGCGCGGCAACACCCTCTCGGGCGGCCAGCGCCAGCGCATCGCCATCGCCCGCGCCTTCCTCAAGGACGCCCCCATCCTCGTGCTCGACGAAGCCACCTCCGCCCTCGACTCCGAGAGCGAGTCCGCGATCCAGGAGGCCCTGCGCGAGCTCGTGAAAGGCCGCCTCACCTTCATGATCGCGCACCGCTTCAGCTCCATCCGCCACGCCACGCGCATCCTCGTTTTTGACCGCGGCCGGATCGTCGCCGACGGCCCGCACGAGGCGCTCCTCGCCTCCAGCCCGGTGTATCGCGACCTCTACCAACGCCAGATGCTCGGCGCCTCCGCCTGAGCGCCACCGCCCGCCGCGCCTCCGCCTCCCGTTCCTGTTGCCATGCCCGCGCCCGTCCCCGTCGCCATCGTCCGCAAGCCCGGCAGCGTGCTGTCGTGGCAGGACGATCTTGCCGCGGGCTTCAGCCAGGTCGGGGCCGAGCCCGTGTTTCTCGATCTCCGGCCGACCCGGCTCGACGAATACCGCGCCAAATGGCGCGCCCGCGCCCGCGCGATGGAAAACGTCGCCGTCATCGCGCGCACCGCCCGCACCCTGCGCGACACCCGGCCGCGGCTCGTGGTCGTCCCGAACTTCGCCGGCCTGCCGCCCGCCACCGCCGAGATCTGGCGCGAGGCGCTCCCTGCCGGCACCCCGATCGTCGGCTGGGTCTGCGACCACCTCGAGCGCCTGCCCGAGCAACTCTCGCCGAATCTCGACGGCGTTTACTACTTCGACTCCGCCACCCGCCCCTTTCTCGAGACCATCTACGCCGACCTCCCGGCCCGCCTCGCGTATCTCCCGCTCGCGGTGAACCCCGACCGCTACCCCGACCACGGCCTTCCCTTCGACCAACGCCGGCGCGCGCTGATTTTCGCCGGCGACCACACCGCGGAACGCCGCGCCGCGATCCTGGCCTTTCGCGAACTCGGCGGGCGGGTCTCCGCCCGCGGCCCCCATGCCCCCTGCGGTCTTCGCGTATGGCGGCGGCGCCGCCTCGACGCCGCCAAGCTCGCCCGCCTCTATGGCGAGCACTTCGCCGTGTTCAACCTGCTCCAACCGCCCAACACCGTCCACGGCCTGAACCTGCGCGCATTCGAGGCCCCCGCCGCCGGAGCGCTCGCCACCTACCCCGACGTGCCCGATCTCCCCGGGGCTTTCACGCCCGACGAGGAGGTGGTCGTCTATCGCAGCTTGCCCGAGCTGAAGGAAAAAATCGATCGACTGCAGCGCGACCCCGCGCGCGCCGCCGCCATCGCCGCCGCCGGCCGCGCCCGCGTGCTGCGCGAACACACCTTCGCGCACCGCGCCTCCCGCATCCTTGCCGACTGGATCGGCGAAACCCGCCCCGTCGCTCCCCGCACGGCGCACCCCGCCCATGTCCGCGCCTGCACGCATCCGCGTTAAGTTCATCAGCCGGATCAAGCTCCCGGACCGCAACCTCGGCCGCGATTTCCTCCGCCGTTTCCCCGGCCGCACGCCCTCTTTCGGACGCTGCGATTTCATCTTCGACCGGGCCGCCCGCGACTACGACTGGCTGGTCGTCTATGACGGCCTGGGCCAAGGCCTGCCGCCCGAGCCCCTCGCCTGCTCTTCGCGCCACACGCTGCTCCTCACCGGCGAGCCCTCGTCCGTCACCGTCTATGGGCGCGCCTTCCTCGGCCAGTTCGCACACGTCCTCACCAGCCAGGAGGAGTGGGCGCTACGCCACCCCGGCGCGATCCGCCGGCAGGCCGGCCTGCTCTGGTATTACAACGGACCCGACGAACACGGCACCTTCGACGCCCTCGCCGCCGCCACTCCGCCGGCCAAGACCAAGCCGCTCTCCACCGTGTGCTCCACCAAGGCGATGAAGCACACGCTGCACTCGCTGCGCCTCGGCTTCACCCGCCGCCTGATGACGGAGCTGCCCGAGCTCGAGGTCTTCGGCTACGGCATGCGTGAGCTCAGGCACAAGGCCGACGCGCTCGATCCTTACCGCCACCACCTCGCGATCGAGAACCACTCCTGCGAGCACCACTGGACGGAAAAGCTCGCCGACGCCTACCTCGGCTTCTGCCTGCCGCTCTACTTCGGCTGCACCAACCTCGACGCGTATTTCCCGCGCGAAAGCTATGTGTGGATCGACATCCGCGACCACGCCAAGGCTCGAGCGGAGATTGAGCGAATCATCCGCTCGCCCGGCGAATACGAGCGCCGCCTGCCCGCCATCCTCGAGGCGCGCCGCCGCGTGCTGCACGAATATGCCACCTTCCCGCAGCTCGCCCGCCTGATCGA
>JAUWBD010000075.1 GCA_030605125.1 Verrucomicrobiota bacterium
GCGTTGGCCGATGGCCTCGGCGATGGCGATCATCTCGCCGGCCTCGGCGGGCGGGAGATGGGCCTGGCAATGGCGGCGCCACAGCCCGAGCCAGGCTTCGAAGTGCGGCTCCTGGAGGCGGAGCGGGATGTGCCGCGCCGCCATGCCGCCGCCGTAGAGCGCGGGGCCGCCGGTGAGCCCGGACCAGAAGCCGGCGATTTTTTCCAGGTGCGCCGGCCAGTCCTCGATCTGCGCGGCGAAGATCGGGCCGATCACGTGGTGCTGGCGGACGTCCGCGTAGAAGCGCCGCAGCAGAAGCTGCAAGCCGGCGCGGCCGCCGATGCGCTCGTAGAGCGGGACGGGCGGAGTGGCCTGGGTGGGCTCAGGCATCGAGACCGCGGGCCTTCAGCATCGCGGCGAGCTCGGCCTGATCGGCCTCGCCCTGCACGGTGTTGAGGAGACCGAGGACCTTGAGGCGATCCTCGGGGCCGCAGCTCGAGATCTCGACCATCCAATCCTCCGCCTTGGGCGCGGAGACGATCACCTCGTCGGACCACGCGATCACCTCGGCGGCGTCGATGGCGCCCTGGGTGATGCCTTTGATGAAAAACTCGGCCTGGGTGCGATAGTTCATGGGGCGGCGACTCTTGGCCGCCGACCGCCGCTGCCAAGGGCGAAACAGCGCCGGGCGAGCGAAGGCGTTTGCGGGCGAGGGCCGGCTTGTCACGTTCGCGGCATGGCCGGCGCCCAACTGATCCTGCAATCCGTGGAGTTTTCCCATCCGGGGATGACCGCGCCGTTGTTCAGCGAGCTGACGGTGCAGTTCCCGGCCGGCTGGACGGGCGTCGTGGGGCCGAACGGCGCGGGCAAGACCACGCTGCTCAAGGTGGCGGTCGGCGAGCTCGCCGCGCAGGCGGGCGCGGTGCGCCGCCAGGGCCTCGCGCTCTACGTCGCGCAGCGCACCGACGAGCCGCCGGAGATGTTGGAGGATTTCGTGTGGGCGCCCGACGCCTCGGTGCTCAAGGCGCGGCTGCGCGTCGGCGAGGACTGGCCCGAGCGCTGGTCCACGCTCAGCCACGGCGAGCGCAAACGCGCGCAGATCGCGGTGGCCCTCTGGCGCGAGCCGGCGGTGCTCGCGCTCGACGAGCCGAGCAACCACATCGACGCCGACGCGCGCGAGCTGCTGGTGCGGGCGCTGGAGGACTTTGGCGGCGTCGGGCTGCTGGTGAGCCACGACCGGGCGCTGTTGGACGAACTCTGCGCGCGGTGCCTGCTCCTCGATCCGCCGTCGGCGGTGCTGCGTCCCGGAGGCGTCACGGAGGCCTTGGCGGAGCAGGACAAGGAAGAGGGCGCCGCACGCTCGGCCAACGACGCGTTGCGCCGCACGGAGGGGCGCCTCCGCGCCGAGGCGCAGCGGCGCCGCGTGATCGCCGAGCAGAAGGCCGCCGCCTCGCGCGGCTCGCGCCAGAAAAAGATCCCGGCCAACGATCACGACGGGCGCGCGCAGCGCCAGCTCGCCAAGCTCACCGGCAAGGACGCCTACGCCGGCCGCATGGTCTCGCAGATGAGGCAACGCGCGGGCAAGGTGGCGAAACAGCGCGCCGAGATCGCGGTGAAAAAACGCTACGAGACCGGCATCTGGGTGGACGGCGCCTCGTTTATGCCGCGCGACTTTTTGCTGCGCCTGCCGGCGGGCGAGTTGTCGCTCGGCGGCGGGCGGGCGCTCCGGTTTCCCGACCTGGAGATCGGCGGCACGAGCCGCATCGCGCTCACCGGGGCCAACGGTCTCGGCAAGAGCACGCTCATCCGGCACCTGCTCGCGCATCTGCACGTGCCGGCTGAGCGGCTGGTCTGCGTGCCGCAGGAGATCACGGCGGAGGAATCGCGCGCGCTGCTGGAGGAGGTGAAGCGCCTGCCCGAGGCGGAGCTCGGCCGCGTGATGACCACGGTCAGCCGGCTCGGCTCGCGCCCGGCGCGCCTGCTGGAGAGCGCGCTGCCGAGCCCGGGCGAGGTGAGGAAGCTCCTGCTCGCGCGGGGTATCGTGCGCGGCCCGCACCTGATCGTGATGGACGAGCCAACCAATCACATGGACCTGCCCGGCATCCTTTGTCTGGAGGAGGCGCTCGCGGACTGCCCCTGCGCGATGCTGCTCGTGAGCCACGACGAGGAGTTCCTGGACAAGCTCACCGAGACCGACTGGCACCTCTCGCGCGCCGAGGATGGCGACACGCGGCTGACGGTCAGCGGGTGAGGCCGGCGCCCTTGCGGCCGGGGAAGGTGAGCTCGGCGACGCCGCTCTTGTCGATCTCGCCGAGACCGAGCGCGACCAGGCGGTCGTATTGGGCCTTGGTGGCGGCGGCCAGCGGGAGATCCAGCCCGAGCTGTTCGCCGAGCGCGAAGGCGATGCCGCTGTCTTTCGCGGCGTGGGCGGCGGAGAAATAGCAGTCGTGCGAACGCGCGATCATGTCCTCGCCGTCGGTCGCGACGACGCGGGAGTTGGCGCCGGTCTGCGAAAACACCTCGAGCAGCATCTTCGGGTCGAGCCCGAGCGCGACGCCGAGGCCGAGGCCCTCGGCGAGGGCGGCGGTGTTGATGTTCATCACCATGTTGACAAGCGCCTTCACCTGGCCGGCGGTGCCGGCGGGGCCGATGTAGCGGAGCAGCTTGCCGCCGTCGCTCAGCTCGGCGAGCAGCGGGCGCAGACGCTCGAACACGGCCGGATCGCCGCCGCACATGAGGTAGAGCGTGCCGGCGCGGGCCTGCGGGATGCTGGAGGCCATGCAGGCCTCGAGGGTGGCGGCGCCGACGCGCGCGGCGGCGGTCTCGATCTCGACATGGACGGCGGGGCTGATCGTGGCGCAGTTGACAAAAGTCTTGCCGGCGGCGCCCACGAGCAGGCTGTCGCCCTCGGCGGCGAAGACGGCGCGTTGCGCGGCGTCGTCGGTCACGACGGTGAACACGATCTCGGCGGCGGCGGTGACCTCGGCGAGCGTGGCGCAGGCGCGGGCGCCGATCTCCGCCGCGAGTTCGCGGGCGGCGGGGGCGTGGCGGTCGAAGACGGCGGTGACGACGTGGCCTTGATCCTTGAGGCGGCGGGCCATGTTGGCGCCCATGCGGCCGACTCCGACAAATGCGAGGGTGGGTTTCATGTGTGGGCCAAGGTGTGTGCAGGAGCGGCGGGCGCGCAACGTCGGCGCTCAGGCATCGACCCAGCGGCCGGGGATGAGCACGCGAAAGGGCAGGGCGGTGCGGTGCACGAGGCTGCGCTGCATCTCGAGCAGGAGCAGCTCGACGGCGGTCTCGGCCATCTGGTCGAGGCGCAGATCGATGCCCTGGCTGTTTCTTCCGCGCACGTTGAAGGTCGCCACCTCGGGCGGTCTCTTCAGCGCGCGATTCCAGTCGGGCAGCTCGTAAAGGCTGCTGATCACGGCATCGAGATGGTGAAGCGAGACCCAGGCCCGGTAGGTTTCGCGAGCCTCGGGCGCGGATGGGTCTTCCAACTCGAGCGGCGGCAGGTCGCCCGGCACGTGGCCCGCCGCGAGCGCCTCGACATGGTGTGCAGCGCGCCACGCGTGGCCGGTGCGCCAGCCCTGGCGTTTGTGGTGCGCGAGGCCGATGCGGCGGCGCCCGCGCTCCGTGAGCATGCGCCAGGCGAGGCGGAGGTTTTCGTAGTAGTCGGACTGAACGGTGTGGTGGTCGCGATAGAGGTGCCCGGGCCCGAAGGTCACCACCTGGAAGGGGCCGCGCGGGATCTCGACGCGCGGCTCCTCCATGGTGAGCGCAGGCGGGGCCACGAAGACGCCGGTGATGCCGCGGTTGCGCAGCAGGTGAAACACAGAGGCGGTGCGTGCGCCCTGCGCGCCGAGCCAATGGACGGATACGCGGATGCCCCGCGCCTCGGCGGCCCGGGTGACGTGGCGCAGCAGCTCCCGATGGAAGACGTCGCCACGAAAGGCGGCCGGCGACTCCCAGTTGTGGACCAGGGCGATCTCGCTCCAACGCGCCGACACGCCGCGTCGTCGCGTGCGGTAGTCGGCCAGGGCGCGCAGGCCGGGATCGGGCGTGTAACCGAGGTCGCGGGCGAGGGCTTGCACGCGCTCGCGGGTGGCGGGCGCGATCTCGTGGTGGTCGCGCAGCGCCATCGACACGGCCTGGGCGCTCAGGCCGGCCTCGGCGGCGATGGTCTTGAGGGTGACGCGGGGCTGCACGTGAGTCTGGGCTTTACTGTTAAAGGGTTCTGACCGCTGTCCACCGCCAAAAGGATCAGGGAGCATGAATGCGGCTCTTCCCCCTCATGCAGATCGCCGACTGGCTAGTGCTATCCCTGATGTTGCTCACCACGCTGCTCGTGGGCGTTTCGCTATCGCGCAAGGTGAAGAGCAGCGCGGATTTGTTCGCCGCCGGCGGGCGTTCGCCGTGGTGGCTGAGCGGCTTGAGCGCCTTCATGACGATGTTTTCGGCGAACACCTTCGTGGTGTGGGGCGGCATCGCCTATCAGCACGGGCTCGTCGCGGTGGTGATAAACACCTGCTACGGCATCGCCGCGTTGCTGGCGGGCTACACGGTGGCGGGGCGTTGGAAGCGGCTCGGCATCCGCACTCCCGCTGAATACGTGGAGCGCCGCTTCGGACGCGGCGCGCTGCACTTCTACACCTGGTTCATGATGGCCTTCCGCATCGTGGGCACCGGCGGCGCGCTCTACGCCATCGCCACGCTGATGTTGGCCGCGATGGGCAACGCGGGCGGCGCGCCGATCCTCTCGGCCACGCAATTGAACGTGGCCATCGGGGTCTTCGCCTTGATCGTGATCGGCTACACGATGGTGGGCGGTCTGTGGGCGGTGCTCGTCACGGACACGCTGCAATTCATCATCCTCAACCTCGCCGTGCTGGTGGTGATCCCGCTCTCACTCGCGGGCCTTGGCGGGCCGTCCGAGATCCTGGCCGCGATGCCCGAGGGTTTCCTCGATCCCACGAGCGCGCGCTACACTTGGTTCTTTTTGGCCGGATGGGTGGCGATCCACTACTTCATGATCGGCGCGGAGTGGGCCTTCGTGCAGCGCTACCTGTGCGTGCCGACCCCGCGCGACGCGCGCAAATCGGCCTTTCTCTTCGGCGGTCTCTACCTCGTGAGCCCGCTCATCTGGCTGCTGCCGCCGCTGCTCTGGCGCATCAAGTCGCCCATCCCGACCGACGCCGATCCGGCCACCGTGACGCGCATCGCCGAGACGGCCTACATCGTCTCGTGCAAGGCGGTGCTGCCGGTCGGCATGCTCGGGCTGATGTTGGCGGCTTTGTTTTCCGCTACGGCGAGCATGATCTCGTCGCAGCTCAACGTCTTCTCCGGCGTGCTCACGGAGAACATCTACCGCCCGCTGGCCAAGACCGACGACGAGCGGCGCCTGCTGCGCGCGGGGCGGCTCTTCACCTGCCTGCTCGGCGCGGTGATCGCGGTGATCGCCATCGCGACGCCGATGCTGGGCGGCGCGGCCAAGCTCATCATTTCGGTCACAGAACTCATGGTCACGCCGCTGCTCGCGCCGGTGCTGGCGGCGCTGTTTTTCCGTCGCATCGGCGCGAGGGCGATCTGGTGGACGGTGGGCGTCTGCTTCCCGCTCGGGCTGGTGGTGCGATTCACCGACTGGCTGGCGGGCACGCCGCTGGCGAATCCCACCTTCACGGGTGTGGTGTTGCCGCTGTTGGTCGTCGGGGCGACGGCGCTGCGGGCGCGCGGCTCGGGGAGGGAGGTGGTTGCGGCGCCGGTGACGCAAACGGAAGGCGACGCGGAGACCGTTTCCGACGACGCGGCTCCGCTGCGGATCGTGGCGCTCTGCCTCGCCTTTTGCGGCCTGCTGTTGTTCGCGCTCATGCCGCTCAACCCGGACCATCGCGCGCTGCTCGCGGGCTTCGGCCTGGGGCTGCTCCTGCCCGCGGGCCTCATCTGGCGGCGGGCGCGCGGGCGCGCCCGTGCGTGATTTTACCCGAACGCCTTCATGACCACTCGCGTTTTTTTCCTGCCGATCTGTCTTTTGGTCCTCTCCGCCATGGCAAATCCCGAGCCCGTTCGTCCGCTATCGGCGGTTGCCAGCAGCGAACGACCGCAGGCACCGGCGGCGTTGGCGGTGGATGGACGCATCGACGACGAGTCACGTTGGCTGAGCGAAAAGAGCGCCGCCGCGCACACGCTGGAGATCGGCCTGCCCGCCGTGCGAAGGATCGGCGGACTGCACTTGTTCACGGGCCATCGGGGCGGGGACGCGATCACCGATTTTTTCGTGCAGTTTCTTCGCGACGGACGCTGGACGGACATCCCTTCGGCGAGGGTGGCGGGCAACCGGGCCGCGGCCCTGGCGCTGGTCTTCGACGACACGGTGGAGGTCGAGACCGATCGTATCCGAATTGTAATTACAAATACCCCCGGAGGCGTGGCGCGGGTGGCCGAGGCGAGGGTATGGCCTTATTCGGCGCAGGGCGTGCCGCCGCTCGGGCCGGAGGCCGAACGCGTGGCGGCGACACGCGGCGTTTACCTGAACCAGAGCGGCTTCAACCGCGGCGCGCCGAAGCGGTTCACCGCCCCCGGTGTGCCCGACGGGACCGTTTTCGAGGTGCGGACGGCGGAGGGCGGGGAGGTGGTTCACCGCGGGGAGGTGCGGGGCGAGATCGGGGACTTCGGGCCCTTTGAGCCGGCGGATGAGCGCGAGCATGTGGTGGAGGTGGCGGGGCGGCGGTCGGTGCCTTTCCGAGTGGGGGCCTGGTGGCTGGAGCGGCTGATCTATCAGCGGTCGATCGACTTCATGATAGACAGCCGGCACCATGTCGGCACGCACCGGGCTCCTTGCGTGGGCTCCTACGGTTGGCGCGACGACCACTACTTCGGCTGGGAGCTGCACGCGTTGGTGCAGCAATGGCTGTCCAACCCCTCGGCTTACGCCCGCATGCCGCGGCAGGTGGTTTACGAGGCGCCGCGAGATGCGCGGCTCTGGGGCGCGCTGGAGCCGCCCGCGCAGCATGCGCCCGACATCGTGAAGCTGATCCACTGGGGCGCAGACGTCATCGTCACGCAGGGGCTGAAGCACGAGATGCTGAAGGCGCAGCTCGCCTACTTCCTTTATGCCTGGCCGACGCTGGAGGCGTATCTGCCGGAGCAGAACCGGCGGGTCGTGGGCGAGTTCGCGTTTCGCCATTGGAGTGATCCGAAGGCCGACCACAAGCATGCCTACGACGAGAGCCCGGAGCACGACCTGTTTGCGCTCAAGACCGGGGTGGGCTCGACCAAGGGCGGGTATCCGCCAGGTTTCTCGATCGAGCCGAATGTGCTGATGCACACGGTGGCGAGGCGCGAGGGCCGGGCCGACGCGGAGCGCCATCTCGCCGCCGCGGTTCGCCAGGCGGAGTGGATCGTGCGCGAGCTCGACTGGGCCGATCCGCGGGTGACGAAGGGGCAGCGCGTGAGCGAGTTTATCACGATGACGGGACTGGCGCATCTGCTCGCGGAGCATCCGGAGCGGGCGCCGGCGGGTCTGCGCGAGAAGATCGAGGAATGGGCGAAGGTGGTGGTGCGCCGTTCCGCCAATCTCTGGGATTTTCGCAAGCATGGCGACGGGCCGACCGAGTGGGTGCCGACAGGCGAGAAACCGACGATGTGGAACGAGGTGGGCAACGTGGCGGGATTGCCGGCGGCGATCATGGCGGCGCGAACCTTCGTGCGCGACGAGGCGTTGGCAACGCGGCTCGAGCAGATCGCTTGGGCGCATCTCGACGCGGTGTTCGGCCGAAACCCGACGGGGCGGCACTTCGGATTCGCCGCCCCGAAGGAGCTCGAGGGCGTGGAGCGCGGCTGGTTCAGCCGCTATCGCGGCGGGATCGGTCAGCTCGAGGGCGCGCGCTTCGTGCTCGATGGCGCGCCGAAGAACGCCCACTACCCATATAATCCGGAACTCGGAAACCTCGGCTGGACGGAGGGGTGGATCCAGCACAACACGCCTCTAAACGTCAGCCTCGCCTATTTGGCGCGGACCGGGACGCGATTGACGGCGCGCGTCGAGGCGGGGCGATTGCACGTGGCGCTGCGCGCTCCGTTGAACTTCGACCACGGGCTGGTGGAGACGGCCGAGGTCCTCGTGACAAGTTCCGCGGGGGTCCGTAGCACGTTGGTGGTCACGGAAAGCGGGCCGAACTCGGAGGAGTTTACGGGCGTGCTGGATCTTGCTCCGGCGGGTCCGGTCGCCGCCGGCGAGGAGCGCTTGCGGGCGCCGGGCGGGGGCACGGTGACGGTATCGTATGGATACGGATACCTCGGACACTCGGTCGTATGCCGCGTGGAGTGAGCGGCGGCCGCGCCGGCGCGTCGCCGAGATCGGGCCCTCGCGGTCTCCAGCCGGGGCTCGCAGGCTATCCGCCCGCGAAGACGCTCGCGCTCGGCGGCGCCGCCTTCATGTGGCCGTAAACGCCGAGCCAGGTGCGGGCGGAGCGCGCGAGCTCCGCGACGCCGGCTTCGAGATCTTCGCCGCGTTCCAAGAGTTGACCGATGCCGTCGGTCACGAGGCCGCCGGGGAAGGGCGGCGCGAGGTGGAACGCCGTGGAAACCTTGCCCATCTCGACGGCCAGGAGCGCATCGCGCGGGTCCTCGAGGTTGATGCTGCGGAAGGCGGAGCTTTTTCGGATGGGGATGTTCTGCTTCACCTTCGCGAGGTAGTCCTGCACGCGCTCGGAGAGCATCACCTTGACGTAGAGCTTGGCGAGAGAGGGTGAGACGCAGTTGTTGCGCACGCAGATGAGGTCGGAGGCTTGCGCCGTGACGTCGAGTCCGCCGGGCATCAGGGGCAGGGGCACGACGGCCCAGTCCTCGTTTCGCGAGAGCTCGAGGTGATGCATCTGCTGGCGCCCGCCGAGATTCATGGCCGCTTCGCCGTTCATGAAGGCGGCGCGGAATGCGTCGTCGTCGAAGTAAACCCGGTCGAGCTCCTCGCCCAGTTCGGCGAAACGCCGGAGGCCGGCCAGCGTTTGCGGGCTGTCCACCGCGACGGGGTCGGGCAGATCGGGACGAAAGAGCGCCCCGCCCGAACGCACGACGTAATTCATCCAGAGGAAGAAGTGGGTGTGCCAGTCGATGATGCGATTCGAGGGCAGCTTGCGCTTCAGGATGCGCACCGTCTCGATGAACTCGTCCCAAGTCCAGCCGGGGCGGGGAAGTGGACATTTCGCCCGACGGAACACCCCAGGGTTGTAGAAGATTACGCGCGGGGAAAAGGCGATCGGGATGCCTACGACGCGGCCGTGCACACGGAAGGGCTCCATCGGCCGATCAAAGAACACCGAGCGGTCGGGGTAGCACTCGGCGAAGATCTCGCCGATGTCCATGTAGTCGGCGTTGTTCACCAGCACGTGGCGGGTGGTGCGGATTTCCAGCATGCCTTGTTGAAAGGCGAAGGTGGTGCGCAGCCCGCCGATCTCGCGGTTCAGCTCCTCGAGGAGCCCGTCCGTCCAAGGGAGACGGTGCAGCTGGTTATAGACGGAAAGGTTTTCGCGGAGGATCCGCCGCTGCCAGTCCTTCTGCACAAAGGTGCCCCGGCGCGCCATCGACTCCAAGACACCGTCTTGGCATAGGGTCTCGATCGCCTGCTGGACCTTCAGGAATGATATGCCGAGCGTAAGCGCCAGTTCCCGGGCGCCGGGGAGCTGTTGACCCGCGGTCAGTTCGCTTCGTTCGAGGAGGTCCAAGACGTAGTGACGGACCTCCGTGACCTTGTTATTGAGCATATTTGTGCGCCTGAATTAGTCAGACGCACTTTCGGGGTTAACGGGAACTTGTCAAAGGGGATTCGGCGCGGAATCGCGACAGCAGGGTGGTCGCGGTGCGGAGACTTCGCACGCGCCGCCGAAGACGATGCCCGTGGCCTATTCCCAATAGCCGCCGGCGATGTCGGCGCGGAGGAAGCGGCTCATGTTTGCCGGCGTGATCCGCTCCACATGGCCGTCGGCCATCGCGGCGTTCAGGCCGCCGTTGTGGCGCATCCAAAGACGGGAACTCGGTTCGCCGAACACGCTTTTCTGGCGCTGAATACCGTTGAGGTTGTCGTATTTCCACTTGTCGAAAGAATCGGCGAGCATCACGAAGCGGCTCGGTTCCGGAATTTTTCTGACCCAGAGCGATTCGAGGATGTAGTTCGCCCCCGCGCTGTCTTGGAGTGTCTGGGTGGTTTTCCACGAGGAGGCCATCGAACCCTGCGCGGTCCAGACGGTGATGTTCATGCCGTAGGCTTCGCTGTCGGGCTTGTAGATGATGACGTCGTCGTAGCCGAGGGGGCAGCTGGTGATACGTTCCCCCTGCTTCGAGCCGGGCGTGAGGTTTACCTGCAAGTAGCCGAGTTGGTGCAGCGCGTAGTCCCAGCCATACCATTTTCCGGCTTGGGATTGGCGCATCGGTATGCGGTCCTTGTTCTCCGCGCCGAACTGCATCAAGGCCGTCGCGGACTGGCGCAGGTTGCTCATGCAAACGGCGGCCCGCGCTTTTTTCCGAACGCTGCCGACCACCGGGACCACGATCGCGGTGAGGATGCCGACGATGGCGATCACAGTGAGGAGCTCGATGAGGGTAAAGCCGCGGTGGCGGTGCGAGGGGGCGTGCGAGGTGACGGGGTGCATGGGGGATGGGGTTGTTCTTTTTACCGAAGGAGAGCGGGCGGGGCGAGGTAGGCCTCGACGGATTCGCCGGCGAAGAGCGGGCGCTCGCCGATGAGCACCACGTCCAGATCCACCTCCTCGCGGGGGATCAGGGTGAGACGATTTTCCCCGGCGGGGAGGTCGATGTGCATCGTCTTGCCGGTGAGGCGCGACCAGCCCCAGCGCTCGGTGCCGGTGATGGCGCAGAGCCGGGGGGGCGAGCCGTTCACGGAAACGAACATCGAGTCGTGGTTGCCGTAGGGTTTGGCGCAGCGCACGCGGAAGGCGACGAAGTAGGCGCCGGCGGCGGGGGCGTGGAAAACGGCTTGGAGCGCCTTGGCACCCTGGCCGCTTTTGCCGGCGGCGGCGTCCACGAGGCGGACGGCCTTGCCGGCGGAGGCGCCGGAATCCACGACGCGCTCGAACGCCTCCGCGCCTTTCAGGGACTCGGCCTCCAGCCGAAGCCGGAAGGGGGTCTGCGCGATCACGCCGTAAACCGTGAGCGGGAGCGAGCCGCCGCCGTCGAATTTAAAGATCGCGGCGCCGAGGAGAAGGCCGGGCTTCGCGGAGCCGGTCGGGGAAAGGGTGAGCGTGATCGGAAGGGATTGGCCTCGGCGCAGGATTCCGGAATCAGGCGCCGCCGAGAGCCAGTCCGCGCCGGCATTGCCGAGCACGCGAAACGCGGCGCCCTCCGCCGGAAGATCGGCCGAGCCGGAGAGGATCACCGTCTCGGTGACCGCCGCGCCGCCGTGGCTGGCGAGCACGAGCTGGCCGTGGTCGAGGGATGCGGCGACGCGGCGCGCGGGCCCGAGTCCTCCGGACCAGACGCCGAGATCGGGCGCGGTGGACGCCGGAAAAAACGTATCCAATCCTTCGATACGCTCGCCCCGGCCGCGCGCCGGGCTGTCGGGGCGGAGCGAGAGGCGGCCGAGCGCCGGAGCGTCGAACCCGGCGGGCGCGAACAGGCCGTTCGTCTGGACCGGGCCGGGGACGTCGTATTGGCCGGGACCGCCGTCGAGGCCGGAGAACAGGTCGCGGTCGTAGGTGTTGCCCGGGTGGGGCTCGGGGTCGTTTATACCCGCGCCGCTCACGGCGAAGATATTGTTGCGGGTGTGGCCGAGGAACATGCCGCGGTTTCTGTCCGAGCCGAAGCCGACGGCCGTCACTCCGTGGCCAAAGGTGAGAAAGGTGTTGTGGTAGAAATAGGTGACGCCCTTGGAGTGGGTGGGACCGCCGCCGTTTTTCACCGCCGCGCTGGCGGCGCCGCGCTCGTCGCCGAGGTTCACCACCAGATTATCGAAGACATAGGAGGGCCCGCGATGATTGGGCGCGGTGCTGATGCCGCAGAGCCCGCCTTCGATTTTGTTGCCGTAGAAGCGGACGTTCATCTGGCCGCCGTCGAGCTCGATGCCGTCGTCGTTGGCGTAGGCGAGGAAATTGCCATGAATGTCTCCGTCGCGGTTGAAACCTCCGTCGGCGTTGCTGTTGCCGTAGCCCTCGATGACATCGTTCCAGCGGTTGTTTTCGCCGCCGACAAAGTCGTTGTAACGGATCACCATGCCGCCGGTGGAGCGCACGAAGACGGCGTTGGGGCCGGCCGGGTGGCCGTAGAACCAGGAGTTGGCGTGGTTGCGCGGGCCGTGGATGAAGTTGTGCTCGATGGTGACGTCGCCGGAGAGATCGACGTAGATGCCCGCGTCCCAGTTGATGGGCTTGGGATCGCCGGGGAGAAAATACATGCCTTCGCGCGCGGGATCCTGCGCGCCCACCCGGCCGAAGCCGGCGATATCGCAGTTTCGGATGCGGATGTCGCGGGAGTCGCGGACCTGGATGCCGTGGCGGCGGCCGCCTCGGATGGTGGCGCCGTCGAGGATGACGTAGCGGACTTTGTCGAGCAGCACCGCCTCCTCGTCGAGCACGCCGCCATCGATCACGAAGCCGGGCTCGCCGACATAGCGCACCCAGCCCTCGGGCGTGCCGCTTTGGTCGAGCAGGACGGGCCCGCCGTCGGGGGAAAGGTCGCGCAGGCGGATGGTGCGGGCGACCGGCGGCGTCTCCGACCAGGTGCGGAACTCCGCGCGCGCCAGCTCGCGGCCATCGAGGCTCTCGCAGCGCACCTCGTAATCCGTGTCCGCCCGCAGGCCGAAGAGGGAGCCGCGCGGGGTCGGCATGCCTGCGCTCGCGGACAAGGGGTGCGCCGTGGTCCAGGTTGTCGTGCCCTTTTGACGGTAGCGGATCCGCAGGTCGGTCGGGGCGTGTTCGGTCGCCTCCACGTAAACGCTGCTGTTCTCGTAGGTGGGCACGACGCGCAGGATCGCGGCGTGCGCGCAGCCGGTCGCGACAGCGACGAGAGCCGTCCAGAGGAAGGGGTGGGCGCGGAGACGCGGAACGATCATGGTGTGGCGACGGACGGGGGGCGGAGGTTACAGGGCGCGGCCGACGGCCGCCATGTCGAGGGACGGGATCGTGTCGGCGCGCTGGATCGAGAGGGCTCGGGCGACCATCGCGGCGAGCAGACTGGCGCCTTGCCGCGAGTAGCTGGTGCGGTCCTTGACGCTAGTGAACAAGGCGAGGCTGTCTTGCGCGCCCAAGATGGCGAGCCGCTCCATGGACAACGCGTGCAGATCGATCACCGGCAGAGAGGCCGCTCTTCCAGCATCCAGCACCAAGCCGATGAAGTCCGCGTCTTCGGGGATCACGCGCCCGTTTTGGTCGAAACTGCGCCGGGCGGGCGGCGTCACCAGGATCAGGGGCAGGCGGTGTTCCCGCGCCGCGGCGATATCGGCCTGCAGGGCGGCGCTCGCGGCGGCGATCCGCGATTCGCCGGGCGGAGGCGCTTCGGGTTGGAGCAACACGTAATCCGGCCGGGCGGCCACGCATGCCGCCCATGTTCGCCGACGCTCGTCGTGGTCCGGCGCGGAGCCGAACGCGTAGGTTTTCACCACCACTCCGGGGCGGCAGAAGTCGCTCAGCGCGCGCCCCCAGCCGTGACGGCCGTTTTGCCCAAGCTCGCTCGCGGTGTGGCCGCCGAGCACGGCGACCGTCGCGCCGACTTCGGTAAGCTGGATCTTCGCAAACCACACCTGGCCGCCGATGTGCCGGCTTTGGCGATACCATCGGCAGAGGACCTCGATCTTGTCGGCGACGGAGACGACGCCGGCCTTGTCGGTCACCGGCGCCTGCGGATCGATCTCGATGGAGACCTTTTGCCAGCTCGGCGAACTGAGCACCTCACCATGGGTCCGAAGCAGCTCGGTGCGCCCCTTATAAAGCTTCACCTCGATGTAGCCCGCGCGAGGAAGCTCGCTGCGGACGTAACCGCTGATGATGAGCTTGGACGCGCCCGCCGGGATATCAAAACGCTGCGAAAGGGCGCCGCTCGCGGGCGACTCGCCCGCCACCTTCACGCGAAGAGCCGAGCTCACCCCCTCGGGTAGCCCGTTCGAATCGGCGCTCAGCTCGGTTTCCGGCGGGGTGAGCGACCAGCCGGTCACCGCCCTGCCGCTCGGCGAAATCGCGAGGTTGGGGTTGGCGATCGTCTGGGCGAAAAGGCCGCAACCGATCAAGATGGGGGCCAGGAGCGCACGGAGGCCGAATTCAATCAGGCGGCCGCTGACGGCGCCAAGGGGCGAGGTGAACGGGATCATGAGGAGATGAATCAAGGCATCGGCTTGACTAAGTCAATAAGTTTTCGCCTGCTTTATGCCATGTCGACCCAGCTTGTTCCCAACACGTTTCTCATCCTCGCAATAATCGTTTGCCTTCGTGCCGTCGGTTGGTGCGAAGGAGCCCGCCTGCATCTCGTCGGCGACTCCACGCTCTGTCTTTACCCGACGGTTCCGGCGAACCCGCAGCGAGGTTGGGGGCAGGAGCTGCCAGGCTTTTTTAAGTCCGGGTTTGAGATCAAAAACCACGCGATCGGAGGCCAGAGCACGCTTGGTTTCATTGCGGAGAAGCGTTGGGAGCGCGTGCTCGCCGAGGTGGCGGCGGGCGACTTCGTATTGATCCAGTTCGGGCACAACGATCAGAAGCGCGACAACCCCGCGCGCTTCGCCGACGCCGACACCGTCTATGCCGACAACCTTCGACGCATGCTCGCCGACGTGCGGCGGCTCGGAGCGGAGCCCTTGCTCGCCACCTCCGTGGTGCGGCGCCAGTGGAGGGATGGTCGCTTTGTCGATTCGCTGGGCGATTACCCAGCCGCCGCCCGACGGGTGGCCGCGGAGACATCGACGCCTCTGCTTGAGCTGCACGTGCTCACCCGGCAGCTGGTCGAGGCGCATGGGCAGGAGGGCTCCAAGCGGCTCTTTCTGTGGATACCGGCCGGCGTCTATGAGCGTCAGCCCGGCGGTTGGCGCGACAACTCCCACTTCTCCGCCTACGGTGCCGGCCGGGTCGCCGCTCTCGCGGTGCAGGAGCTCATCCGCCTCGATCACCCCTTGGTGGCGTGGCTGGAATCATCGACACGCGACTAGAGCAGTTCAAACGGAGCTATGGACGAAAAAAGGAGCATAAAATCATTGCTGCCGTCGCGGCTCTCCCGCGCGTAGGCGCTGGCGCGGTTGTCTTATGTTTGGCGTGGCAGTGGCGTCGGGACGTTCGTGTGCGCCTGGCTGGCGTGCATGTAAGAACAAAAATGCCGGCCTCCCGAAGGAGGGCCGGCATCGCGAGGTGGTGTCGTCGGGATCGGTGATCCGCCCGGCCGTTCAGCGGCGGCGACGGCGGGCGCCTCCCGCGGCCGCCACGGCGACCAGGCCCGCGAGTGCGGCGAAGGTGGACGGCTCAGGAATGGCGGAGACGGTTCCGCTGAGCGCGATCTCGTCAAGACGCACGGTGAGATTTTGCAGATCCGAGCTGTCCCAGAGGTGGAGATTGAATGTCACGGTTCCCGCGATGCTTTGGAATGCGGCTGCGCCGAGATTGATGTTCTTGGTCGCGAACATGATGTTCGCCGCGTTGGATCCGAACGCGGGAATGCTGGTGAAGGTTTCGGAGACCGTGGCGACGTTTGTGGAGAAACCATCCAGCGAAGTTCGTAGCGCGGCGTTTGTGGTGTAGCCTGTGGCGTCATTGTAGGCGGTTCCCGCCGAGACACCGAGTTTGAAGGAGAGCCCGGATAGGTTGAGCTGGTGGCCCTCGGCGACCGTGAGGGTGAACGTGAGATAGCCTTGGGTGGCACCGATCGCCGGCTGTGAATTTGCCAGGGTCGCCGCGTTGGCGAAAAACATGTCGAAGGTCGTGGAGAACCCGGGGGTCTGGCCGCTGACGGTG
The DNA here is from genome assembly GCA_030605125.1 of Verrucomicrobiota bacterium. Taxonomy (GTDB): domain Bacteria; phylum Verrucomicrobiota; class Verrucomicrobiia; order Opitutales; family Opitutaceae; genus IMCC26134_A. The sequence goes on from JAUWBD010000075.1 coordinate 15,912, forward strand.
GGAACCGTGTGGGTGAGGTTTCCCGCAGTGACATTGCCAGGAACGGAACCGGCGTCTGGCGCTTGCAGCGCGGAGGCCGTGCTCTGATCGCCAAACATGTAGGTGACGAGCGTCTGCGCACTGGAGGAGCTGACCAAGGCGGAGGCGGCCACGGCGGCCGCGACGAGGAAGCCCATGGGGCGGGAGGCTGAACGGAGGTGCATGGTGGGTGGATGGTTGATGGACGGTCCGTCCGGGGCAGGTGCCCGGAGCGACGTGCCTCAATCAGACTAAGTCAGGAGGGGGCAATGGCAATGCCGAAGTTTGGGTTACAGTCGCAGCGACGCACTCGGCGTGGCGCCCCTGAAGCTATCTCGGCGACACGGCCTTAGCGGAGTGCGACCGGCCGGCGATCGTGGGCCCGTTTCTCCAGCGACCGGGCACCAGCAGCTTGGTCGGTTCGGTGTGGAGGCCGATCTCGTTGTTGCAGATCATGCGGTCGAGCAGGCGGAGCGCCTCGGCGCCGACGCGCTCCATCCCGTGGACCACGCCTGCTAGGTCGGTTTCCTCCGGTTGAAGCGTGAGCGTGGCGAAGCCAATGTCGTCAGGGACGCGCCAGCCGGCGTCTTTTAGCCATTCGAGCCGTTGGGGCACGTCCGCGAGCAGCGCGTCCGCACGTGCCTCCTCAAGCCAGGCGAGGAAGGCGGCGCGGCGTTCGGCGCCGCGGCGTTCGGCCGGGATCAGGTGCGCGAGCCCGAGGGCGTCGTGGTTTTCCGAATACGCGAGAAAGGCGGCGGAAATCGTGCGGGAGGTGCGTTCATTGTAGTTTTGATCGAGCACCATGGCGACGCGACGATAGCCGGCGGCGCGGAGCCGGACCATGGCGGTTTCGGTCGCTTGATAGTGGTCGCTCTGCACCCGTGGCAGGCCTGCGTTGACCAGGGAGCTGCCGAGCAGGACGACCGCGAATCCGTCCCGATCCATTTCGTAACAAGGACGGGGCGCACCTTCGTTGGGCGCCAGGAGCACGCCTCGGACGCCCTTGGACCAGAGGATGCGCGTCACGTCGCAGGGCTCGAGCCCCTGCAACCACGGTCGCACGATCTCGAGGTGATAGCCGAGCCTGTCGGCTTCCGCTTTTGCGCCGGCCTCCTCGCGCTCGGCGTGCGCCCGGGGGCTTGTCCATACGAATGCCAAGGAGGGGCGTTCGCGCGTCTGCGGCTTCCGTTTCAGCGATCGCATCACGCCCGAGACGAGCGGATCGGTGCGGTAGCCGCGGACAAGGGCGAGCGCCCGCACACGTTCCGCGAGCGCGGTGTCCATCTTGCGCCGCCCGCTCAGCGCCCGGGAAACCGTCATCGCCGAAACCCCGAGCTCGGCGGCCAGACTGCGCATGGTGGTCTTGCCCTTGGGTCGCATGTGATCGTGGAATCGCCGGCGAGAGATAGCCCCTTCGCCCATTCCAGCGCAATCGCGCGCTTCCGGCGGATCGCGAGGCCCGATCAAGGGGTATCCGGAGGGGCCTCGCTGGGGCTCGTCGCGACTCTCGGGCGCCGTCGCATCGCCGTCGAGGTAAGCGCGAGGACTCCGAGCAGAAGCGCGTAGCCGGCCGGCTCGGGGATCGCGGCCACCGTGGCCCAGGCGATCTCCTGCAGAGCGGCGGCGGTGCTGGCGCCGAGCCCCAAGGCCGCGGCGGCGCTTCCTGCACCTTCCGGCAGCTCACGCGGGTCGCCGCCAAGGATTTTGGCGTAGAAGACGAGTGCCGACAGGTAGCTGCCGGCTACGCTCGCGTGGTAGCGATCCGAGGCCCAGAGGTTCACACGGCCCGCGATCGCGCCCTCGCCGGGGTTGTAGGCCACTCCGTCGTCGAGCGCATGGATAAAGGCGTCCCCGACGGGCGCCCAGTCCGCGAGATTGTTCGCGGCGGCGGTCGAGTAGGCGGTCTGCAGGCGTTGCTGGACGATGTGCAGCTGGCTTGATGTCGGCCAGTAGTCCGGACGCGCCCACGTCTCGTAGAGAAGAATGTTCACCTGCGGGTTCGACTGCCTGGCCAAGGTCGAGAGGGATGCCACGGCGGAGTGGAACATCCAGGCGTCGGTGGTCGAAATCGGGCGCGTGCTGTGTTCTTGCAGGACAACCCAATCCCATCCGGCGCCGATGATTGCGGCTTTGTTTTCCACGTGGTAAGACAAAGCTTGGCCGCTAACCGCCTCGATTGTCACGGCCACTGCGTAGCCGCCTTCGGTCGCGAGCTTTTGGAATATGCCCGGCACTCCTCCGTGGCCGGTGCCATTGGCGTCGGTGATCGAGGTCCTGTTGTAGTGGAGAACCGGAGATTCGTTGCCGTGGGTGAAGCTGTTGCCGACAAAGAGGACAGTCAGCGGAGCGGCGCAGCCGATCGACGTCGTCGCGAGAAGCAGCAGGAGAGCGGAAGGGATGGGGCGAGGCATGGGACAGGCTCGTTCTCGCTTGTCCGGCGGCGCGCGTTCTTTGCGTGACGGGATGGTGGCGAAACGACGCGCGGAGATACAAACGCTAAGGATGGGGGATCGCGAGCCGCCCGCCTGGTTACAGTCTCCCGCTGCCGAAGCCGCACGCCCGTGTGCTCTGTGTCGCTTTGGCCTTAAGCGGTTGCTCGTCGCGCTCGTGCCGGGGCCGCGGGCTCGCCGAAAGCGCCAGGCGACTGGCGCGGCACGACCACGCGCAGGCTGGCGGGGCGCACCGCCACCTCGACCAAGGGCTCGCAAGGCCGGACCTCGCCGTCGGTGTGGAGCAGGCCGGGGCCGGAGCGCTCGATGAAAAAGCGGGCGGCGCGCAGGCGGACGACGCTCGGCGAGCCGTCGAGCCGCTTGGTGAAGAGCCGCTCCGCGAGCGGGAGGGCGTTGAAGAGGGTGAGCCGGCGCAGCAGCGTGAGGTCGAGCAGGCCGTCGTCCACCCGGGCCCGGGGGGCGATGTAGCAGTCGTTGCCGTATTGGTCGGAGTTGGCGACCGCCACGAGAAAGGCCTGCCCGCGATGCTCGACGCCGCCGGGGACCCGGATCGTGTAGTGATCCGGCCGATACCCGAGCAGGGCCTTCAGCGCGGTGCGTGCGTAGGCCCGGAGGCCGCGGGCCTCGAGCGCGTTGAAACGCGCGCTGATCTCGGCGTCGAAACCGAGACCCATGGCGTTGAAAAACGGGTGCCCGGCGACGACGCCCGTGTCGATGCGCCGGGTGTGCCCGTCGAGCAGCGCGCGAAAGGCCCCCCGCCCGGGGCCGGGGATGCCGAGGTGCCGGCCGAGGCCGTTGCCCGAGCCGCAGGGGATGAGGCCGAGGGCGGCCTCGGTGCCCACGAGGGCGGACGCCACTTCGTTCATCGTGCCGTCGCCGCCGATCGCGACGACCAGGCGGCAGCCCTCGTCGAGCGCGCGGAGGGCGAGCTCCGTGGCGTGGAGGGGGCGCTCCGTCGGCACCACGGCGGCGTCGAGCCGATGCTCGGCGATGAAGGCGCGCGTGCGCTCCCACAGCCACGGGTCGCGGGCGTTGTGGCCGGAGCGGGGGTTGAAGATAAAGCGGGCGCGGGGGAGCATCGCTGAGCGAAATGACCGACGACTCATGACGAATGTCTAATGCCGAATGGACAAACGTGCCGGTTTCGTGGGCGTGGCGGAGGCGGCGACCTCGCGGAGATCGCGGGCGAAGCCGTCGATGACGCGCGACCAAGGGATTCGCTCCGCGGTGGCGCGGGCGACGAGGCCGAGGAGACGGCGCGGGCGCGGGTCGTCGATCGCGAGGCGGCGGGCGTTGGCGAGAAAGGCGCCCGCGTCGCCGACGGGGGCGAGCAGGCCGTTTTCACCGTGGCGCAGGTAACGAGCGGCGGCGGCGTAGTCGAAGGCCGAGATGGCGAGGCCGCTCGCCATGGCCTCGGTGACCACGTTGCCGAAGGTTTCGGTCAGGCTCGGGTAGAGGAACACGTCGGCCGAGGCGTAGTGTCGGGCGAGTTCGGGGCGGAGGAGAAAGCCGGTGAAGACGGCCCAGGGGTGGGCGCGCTCGAGTTTTTTCCGCAGCGGGCCGTCGCTCACGACGACGAAGCGGGCCCGTGGCTGGAGCGCGCGAATCTCCGACCAGGCGCGAAAAAGCAGCGCGTAGTTTTTCTCGGCGGCCAAGCGGCTCACATGGAGGAACACCGGATCGTCCGGGCCCGCGCCCCAGGATGAGCGGAGCGATTCGTCGCGCCGGGCCGGGGATAAATCGCACGTGTCCACGCCGCGGGAGAGCAGCCGCATGCCGCGAAAGCCGGCGCGAGCCAGCTCGCGGTTGAGCTCGTCGGTCGGCGAGAGGGTGATTCGGGTGCGGTTGTGAAACCAGCGCAGGTAGGCGAGCGCGGGGCGGGTGAGGACGCCAAGGCCGTAGTGGCGGGAGTAGTGGTGGAAATTGGTGTGGAAGGAGGATGCGAGCGGGATGCCGAGGGCCTCGGCGGCGGAGAGCGCGGACCAGCCGAGCGGGCCCTCGGTCGCCACGTGCACCACGTCGGGGCGCTCCGCCCGCCACGCGCGGAGGAGGGCGCGGCGGGCCGGCAAGCCGAGCCGGAGCAGCGGGTAGCCGGGGAGCGGCAGGCCGCGATACAGGATCTCGGAGACGGGCGACGTGGCCGCGGCGGGCCCCGCCTCGCCGCGCTGGCGCGGGCGATGAACCGTGACGGCGAAGCCGCGCCGGGCGAGGCCGGCGGCGAGTTGCCCGAGCGTCATGGCGACGCCGTTGATCTCGGGCGGGAAGGTTTCGGTGACGAGGGCGAGTTTCACGCTTGCGGCGGGAACTCGTGCTGCGGGAGTGCATACGCAACGGCAAAGCCGGGAGGCGGGGCCGTTTATCACCATGTCGTCACAAACGTCGCGAATCCTTCACGTGCTCACGGGCCCCACCGCGGTGGGCAAGACGGCGCTCGCGCTCGACTGGGCGGAAGCGAACGACGCGGAGATCCTCTCCTGCGACGCCAGCCTCTTCTATCGCGGCATGGATATCGGCACGGCCAAGCCCACCGCGGCCGAGCGGGCGCGCGTGCCGCACCACCTGATCGATGTGTGCGCGGTGCGCGAGCGGATGGATGTCGCGAAATACGTGGCGATGGCGCGCGCGGCCGCGGACGACATCGCGGCGCGGGGCCGGCGCGTGCTCGTGACCGGCGGCAGCGGGTTTTACCTCAAGGCCTTCTTCGGGCCGGTGGCCGACGAGGTCGCGGTGCCGCCCGGTTTGCGCGCCGAGATCGAGGCGCGGTTGGAGCGCGAGGGGCTCGGCGCGCTGCTGGCTGATCTGCGCTCGCTCAATCCCGGCGGCTTGGGCGATCTCGACGTGCAAAATCCCCGGCGCGTGACCCGCGCGCTGGAGCGGTGTCGGGCGAGCGGGAAGACGCTCGCCGAGCTGGCGGCAGATTTCGCGGCGCGGCCGGGGCCGTTCGCGGACTGGGCGGTGCGGGCGGTGATTTTGGAGCGCGAGCCGGAGGAGCTGCGCGAGCGCATCGTGCGGCGGGTGGAGGCGATGTTGCGCGACGGCTTGGTCGAGGAAGTGCGACGTCTGCGGCCCGAAGGTATTGAGGAAAATCCGAGCGCGGCCTCGGCGATCGGTTACCGCGAGACGCTGGCGATGCTGCGCGGCGAGATGCCGGAGCAGGAGCTGGCGGCTCAGATCGCGCTCAACACCTGGAAACTGGTGCGGAAGCAGCGCACCTGGTTTCGCACGCAGCTTCCGGGGGCGGTGCGCTCGATGCCGGCGGGCGAGGCGCGGGTGGACGCGCTTTTTCCGGGGGTGTCCCGCGGCTAGTCAGGCCGGGGCGGGCAGGTTGCCGAGGAAGGCGAGAATCTCCTTCAGGCGGGCGAGGGGGCGCGGGGCGGTGAGGCGCGGGAAGCGGCCGCTCATCTGGATGAAATCGTCGCGGCGGCCGGCGCCGGCGCGGATGAGCTTCAGCTTGGAACCGTCGGTCTCGACCGAGACGATGCCTTTCTGCTCGGCGGCGACGCGGATGGCGGTGACCTGGAGGAGGGCGCGGACC
>JAUWBD010000091.1 GCA_030605125.1 Verrucomicrobiota bacterium
GGTTGGCGGAGGCCGGCGTGGTGGGCTCGGCGACGGAGAAGGCGCCGGCGGGGCTGAGGTTGAGCGTCTCCGGGAGGAGGTCGGCGCGCGCGCCGAAGTCGCGGCCCGCGGGCAGCAGGAAATCGAGGACGAGCTGTGCGGGCGTGGTGGCGGAGTCTGCGAGGCCGAGGCGCTGGGCGAGGGTGCCGGCGGGGATCGTGACGCCGTTCATGACCGAGGCGCGGGGGGCCGGCGGGAGCCAGGGATCAAGGGCCGCGGAGACGGTGGCGGCGAAGCCGGCGCGGTAGCTCTTGTCGGAGGTCGCGGGGGCCTTGAACCAGAAGAGGCGACCGGTCTCGGCGGGCACGAGGTGGCGGCCGGGGAAGCGTGCTTGATCGGGGTGGGCGACGAGTGCGAGCTGGCCGGCGAGGGCGGAGTCGGTGCGTTTGGCGTAGGGCCGCGCGAATACACGGAAGCGGCCGTCGGCGTCGGCGATCGCGGAGGCGGTGAGCGGGGCGCCGTCGGCGAGGCGGCCCCTCAGGTTCATCGCGCCGGTGGGTGCGATGGAGGCGGAGGCATGGCCGGCACCGAGCGGGAGGGCGCGGTCGTCGTCCTCGTCGATCGACGCGGGATCACGGAGCACAAGCGTGTGCGCGCCGGTCCAAGGGGCGGATAGCTTGCGGCGACCTTCGGTGGTCTGGGCGAAGCGACGTGCGCCGGTGCCGGAGGCGAGGGCGGAGCCGTTGCGCGAAACTTCGGCCACGAGGGTGTCGCCGGAAATCTCGAAGCTGAGGCCGAGGCTGGCGAGCGTGGCGGTGGCGGCGCGGTTCCAGGAGCCGGCGGCGAGCGCGCCGTCTTCGGCGGAGAGCATGCCGCGGACGGAAAGCGGGCCGGGCTGGGCGGCGAGATTGAGCACGCCGGTGTAGGTGAGAGCGTTGCCCGAGACGGTGAGCTCGAGTTTGCCAAGGGGCACGCCTTCGGAGAGCAGCAGCGTCTCGTAGGAGCCGCCGAAGCCCTCGACGGTGAGGAAGGCGGGCGCGCCAGCCACGAAACGATAGTTGGCGTCGAGCCCGCCTTTGAAGGTGATCGGGTAGTCGCCTGCGGGGCTGAACACGCCGGCTTTGGTGACGCCGACCGGGCGGGTGGGGGCGAGGTCGGAAGCGTCGTCGCCGTTCACGAAGCCCGTGTAGTTGGGAACGAATACAGGATTCGGCTCGCGCACGAGGCGGGTGGCGGGATCGAAGGAGACGGCGAGCGGGGCCTTGTTAACCGTGATCGTGCGCGTGACGGCGGCGGCTTTATATTGCTGGTTTCCGGGTTGGATGGCTCGAACGGTGATCGTCCCCGCTCCTGAAATGCTGATCACGTCCCCGGCCAAGGTGGCAATGCCGGCGGGTTTGATGGAAACGAGATCGAACTCCACGGGCAGGCCCGAATCCGCGGAGGCAATCAGAGTGCGCGAGGAGTCGCCGTAGGTGGCGGGAGGGGGTTGAGCGAAAGCGATTTTCTGCGAGTGTTCGGGCGGATGGCGCGTGACGAGGAAGGTGCGGTCACGCGAGTCGGCCGGGGCATAGGTCACGTTCTTCGTCGTCCCCCCGTCCTGACGGGCCCGGATAGTGACGAAACCTGTGTTGGAGCCTACCGTGACCGTCGTGCCGTCGGCATCAAGGGTCGCGTCGCCCGAGACAATTTGAAAGGTGACCGGCAACCCGGAGCTGGCGCTGGCGACGAGAGAAAACTGAGCGCCGACGGTGCGATTCGGTAAACGGGAGAAGGCGATGGTTTGCAGCGTCCCTGGGACGATTGAAAACACTTCTGTAACGTCGCCATAGTAGTTGGGATCGGTCGTGAAAATGCGCGCCACATAGGTGCCGACTTCCACTGGCGGGCTGTATTCGCCGTTTATCTGGTAATACCAGGTGTGCGCGACGTCGGGGCGGGGATTGTGGAACACCACCGGTTTTGGGGTGCCATCGTAGGCTCGGTCCGGAGCGGTGATCGCGTAGGCGATGGGCGCCTGCTGGACCACGATGGAGATGTGGGCATGTGTTGTCCGGAGTGGGTTGCGCGCCGCGAAAGGCACGAGGAACGTGCCCGCGATGGAGGGGGCGCCAACCAAGCAGTAGTTCTCGGCGTCATAGGAAATCCCCGGCGGAAGGTCGCCAAATTCGTAGGAGGTGATCGCCCAGCGCCCGTTGAGGTAGTTGATGCGATTTTCGCCAAAGATGAAAAAGGCGTGGGGGGGATTGTGCTGGTGTGCTATCGCGTTCGGAATTGCGTCGGCCAGGAACGAACCATCGCGGTTGGCAATGACCAGGTGGCCATTCGAGTTCAGCGCCAGGCCAGCCGGTCCGTCCAAGCGCGTCGATTGACTGAAGGGGAGCGGAACGCCTGACCTCCCGTGCTCGCCGGCGGCGCGAGCGAGTGGAAACCGTGGCGACTTCACCCAGAGGGTGTGGTCGGCCGAGTCCGTGATGAAAAGGTCGTCGTTTGGCCCCAAGACGAGTCCATGGGGCCGCGTCAGCGGAAGGGCGCCGCCGTCCGGTTGTTTCAAGGTGGAGACGGTGCCATCAGGACTGACTCGGCGGATTCTGCCGTTGCCGTGATCCGCGACCCACAGGTTTCCTTGCGAGTCAAAGGCGAGGTGGCGCGGGGAATTGAATCGCGCGGCGTCGCCTTGCCCGTCCGCTGCGCCGGGCGCGCCCGGGGAACCCGCGAAGGTGATGACCTTGCCCGTGTCTAAGGAGATCCGACGGATTACATGGGTGCCGCTGTCGGCGACAAAAAGCTCGCCCTCCGGTGACAGGGCGAGCCCGCGTGGCGCCGAGAAGACGGCCTCCTCCAGCGGCCCGTCCTCGTGTCCGGCGACGTTTAAGAAGCCGCTCAAAGTGTCGAGCCGGAGGTTTGCCAGCGTGAGGCGGCGCAAGCTGTGGCTGCCGGCGTCGGCGATGTAGAGCACACCATCGCCTCGAGCCAAGGCGGAGGGCGAGTGGAGGCGGGCGGCGGATCCCATCCCGTCCAGACGATCGGCCGCTCCCGCTTCACCGACCAAGGTCTCCGTCTCTCGACTCTGCAAATCCACGCGCCGCAAGGTGTGGTTTCCAGTGTCGGCCACATAAACGGCATCCCCGTCGATCGCCACGGCCTCGGGAGCATCAAAACGCGCGGCGAATCGCGTGCCGTCCGCCGCGCCGGGACCGCCACGTGAGCCCGCGATCGTCATCAGCAGCGAAGGCGTGTTCATTTGCGACATGCGGACGAGGTGGTTCCCCGCGTCGGCGACGACGAGCCAGCCCCCCGTATGGATCGCCACGTCCTGCGGAGCGGAATAGCTGACGTGGGGGAACTCGCCGTCGGATGAGCCGGGAGCGCCGGGCTGGCCCGAGTGGAGCGTCACCTCGCCCGTGAGCGACACGCGACGTATGACATGATTGCCGGTGTCGGCGACCAGCAGATCTCCCGCCGGCGAGATTTTGATTCCCGAGGGCGAATGAAATTGGGCGGCGGAGCCGCTGGCATTGGCGTAGCCGGCCACGCCGACGGTGCCGGCGAGCGTGCTGACCACGCCCGCCGGGGTGATCTTGCGAATGACGTGGTTGCCGGTGTCGGCCACGTAGAGGTTCCCGGTCGCGTCCAAGGCAAGACCGCGAGGGCCGAAGAACCGCGCCGCGTCGCCGGTGGCGTTGACATGGCCTGATTGGCCGGCGAGGCCGGCGACGGTGGAGACCATCGGCACCGCAGGTGCGGCACCCAGGGTGATTCTGCGGATGGTGTGGTTGCCGGTGTCGGCCACGTAGAGCACCTGATTCGATGCACACGCGAGGCCGGTCGGTTCCCGGAACCGTGCCTGAGTTGCAGGCCCGTCGTTCGATCCCGGTTGATCTACCCCGCCCGCGAGCGTCTCCAGTTGCTGCTCATAACTGGCGTAGGGCAAACGGCGGATCACATGTCGCCCTGTATCGGAAATGTGGATTCGATTGGAGGCGTCCAGCGCGATGCCCGAGGGACGGGCGAGTCTGGTCTGCGAATCGCCCTCGCCCGCGGGGCCGCTCGCGAAACGCACGTGAACGTAGCCGCTCAGCTCCAAGATTGCGTCATTTTCTGAATCAGCGATGTAGGCGCAGAAGGAAGAGTCGAACGCGATGGCTGCCGGATGCCCCACCAAGCCGGGGAAACCGGTGTAGATGTTTTGCAAGGGAGCCTGTCCTTTTGCAGGGAGGCCTGCCAAGATGTCGGGGCGAAAGATGCTCGGCAGCTGGCTGGCGAAGAGTTCAGCCGCCTCGGTGGCGCGCAGACTGGCCGGGAGAATACAGAGCCAGAGAGGGAGCAACCCGGCGAAGGCGACGCAGCGAAATAGAGCAAGCATGAGGACCGGAGGGGAGGCGAGTAGCGGGCAGCCTCCCGGTAGCGTCAAACAATACGCAGGAAGGGTGCCGAGTTGCGGATGCGGCTTAATGGGAGGCGATTGCTGCTGAAGCTCGGCATCCGCGGCGGGCCGCCGAGGCGGCCCGTCGAAAGCGGAGCCGAGGCTCCGCACTCCAGATCACGGATTAACGCTTTTTGTTTAGCGCGGCGCTGAACCAGTCGTTGTTGAGCGACTGGGGTTGGGCGGGCTTGGCGGGGGCGCTGCTGAAATTGCGCGGGCCACCGCCGCCGCCGGGGCGCTGGCCGGGGCCGGTGGCGCCGCCGGTTTTTCCGCCGATCTGCGGGGCGCTGCGCATGCTGAGGGCGATGCGCTGGCGGGGCAGGTCGATGTCGGTCACGGTGACGCGGACTTTTTGGCCGGGCTTCACGACCTCGGCAGGGTCCTTCACGAAGGTGTCGGCGAGCTGGCTCACGTGCACGAGACCATCCTGGTGCACGCCGATGTCCACGAAGGCGCCGAAAGCGGTGACGTTGGTCACGATGCCGGGGAGCTTCATGCCGGGCTTCAGGTCCTCGGGCTTGTTGACGCTGGAATCGAAGGCGAAGGCTTCGAACTGGGCGCGGGGATCGCGGCCGGGCTTGGCGAGCTCGGCGATGATGTCCTTGAGCGTGGGCAGGCCGACCGTGTCGGTGACGTAGCTCTCGAGCTTGATCTTGGCGCGGAGTTTTCCGTCGCGCATCAGGTCCTGCACGGTGCAGCCGAGATCGGCGGCCATCTTCTCGACGAGCGCGTAACGCTCGGGGTGCACGGCGGAGGCGTCGAGCGGGTGCTTGGCGTCGCGGATGCGCAAGAAGCCGGCCGCCTGCTCGAAGGCCTTGGGGCCGAGGCCGGAAACCTCGAGCAGCTCGGCGCGCGAGGCGAAGGGGCCCTTCTCGTTGCGGCGCGCGACGATGGCGGCGGCGCTGCGGGCGTTGAGGCCGGAGACGTAGGAGAGGAGTTGCTTGGAGGCGGTGTTGAGTTCGACGCCGACGCCGTTCACGCAGGAGACGACGGTGTCGTCGAGGGAGCGCTTGAGGCCGGCCTGGTCCACGTCGTGTTGGTATTGGCCGACGCCGATGCTCTTGGGGTCGAGCTTCACGAGCTCGGCGAGCGGGTCCATGAGGCGGCGGCCAATGGATACCGCCCCGCGCACGGTGATGTCGTGGTCGGGGAACTCTTCGCGGGCGACCTCGCTGGCGGAGTAGATGGAGGCGCCGGATTCGTTGACCATCACGATGGGGATCGTGGCGGGCAGGCCGCAGGCGCGGACGAAGGCCTCGGTTTCGCGGCCGGCGGTGCCGTTGCCGACGGCGATGGCCTCGACTTCGAAGCGGGCGGCGAAGCCGAGGATCTTGTCCTTGGCCTCGGCGGGGCGCATCTCGGGGTAGATGACGTCGTTGTGGAGGAGTTTGCCCTGGCGATCGAGGAGCACGGTCTTGCAGCCGGTGCGGAAGCCGGGGTCGATGGCCATGACGTTTTTGCGGCCGAGCGGGGAGGCGAGGAGGAGCTCGCGGACGTTGTCGGCGAAGACCTTGATGGCGGCGAGGTCGGCGGTCTTTTTCGACTCGAGGCGCATCTCGGTCTCCATCGCGGGGGCGAGGAGGCGCTTGAAGGCGTCGGCCACGACAAGGCGGAGCTGGGCGGCGCAGGCCGGGGAGGAGGGCGCGGTGGCGGAGGGCTTGATGACGAGGCGCTCGAGCTCGGCGAGGGCGAGGGCCTCGTCGGGGAGCGTGATGCGCATCATGACGAACAACTCCTTCTCGGCGCGGCGCATGGCGAGGAGGCGGTGGCTGGGGCACTTGGCGAGGGGCTCGGTCCAGTCGAAGTAGTCCTTGAACTTGGCGGCCTCGGGAGACGTGTCCTTGCCGTGTAGGACTTTGCTGGATACGACGGCGGAGCCGCGGTAGAGGACGCGGAGCTTTTCGCGCGCGGCGGCGTCGTCGGAAATGCGCTCGGCGAGGATGTCGCGGGCGCCGGCGAAGGCCTCGTTGGCGTCGGCGATCTTCTGCTTGGGCGTGGGCGGCACCTTGCCGTCGTCGGGTTGGTATTCGCGGCCCGAATACGCGGCGGCGGCGGCCTGGAGCGCGTCGGCGTTGGTGGCGGGGTCCTGGGCCCAGATGAGCTCGGCGAGGGGCTCGAGGCCTTTCTCGCGGGCGATGGTGGCGCGGGTGCGCTTTTTGGGGCGGAAGGGGAGGTAGAGGTCCTCGAGGCGCGCCATGGTGTCGGCGGCCTCGATCTGGCCGCGGAGGGCGTCGGTGAGGAGGCCGCGCTCCTTGAGGGAGCCGAGGATGCTGGCGCGGCGCTCGTCGAGGGCGGCGAGTTGCTCGAGGCGGTCGCGGATGGTGGTGATCTGGACCTCGTCGAGCTCGCCGGTGACCTCCTTGCGGTAGCGGGCGATGAAGGGGACGGTGGCGCCTTCCTTGAGGAGCTGGGCGGTGGCGGCGATTTGCGCGACTTTGACGGAGCCGCCGAGTTCCTGGGCGATGCGGAGGACGTGCTCGGGGTTGAGCTGGATCTTGGCCGGCGCGGGGGCCGCGGCGTCGGTGGCGGGGGTGGAGGCGGCGGGAGAGGAGAGGGGGTCGGACATGAGAGGTTTTAAACGCTAAGGACGCGAAGAACGCGAAGGCCGGAAGGAAGAGGCGAAGGGGCCGCGGGCGGAAGCGAAAGATGCGCGTAGGGGCGGGAATTTTTTGCGAAAAAAGTTCGCCCCGCCGGAACATGTCCGGCGGGGCGGCGGGAGTGCGGTGGGCGCGGCGAGCGCGGTTTACAGGCGGATCAGCTCGGAGGTCGGCGGGACGTCCTTGATGATCTGCGAAGGCTCGGGGCCGACGCCGAGGTAGCGCAGGTTGGGCAGGCGGCTTTCGTGCGGCCAACGGTCGCCGTGGTAGGCGACGGCGAGCATCGAGCGGATCATGCCGCCCACGTATTTGCGGGCGTTGAGCGGGAGGTCGCCGAAGTGGCGCACGTGCGAGATGTCTTCGGACCAGCCGGCATACTTTTCGTAAACGGGGCGGAGGGCGCGGCGCACGGTGTCGTTGCGCGGCACGTGGTGGTAGCGCTTGCCGGAGGCGTCCTCGTAGGCGACGCAGATGAGCAGCTCGGAGTTCCACTCGCCGCGGTGGCTGAGGGCGTCGAGCTTGTTGATCATCACGTCTTGGAAACCGCCGTAGCGGAGGGCGTCGCCTTTTTCCACGGCGTCATACCAGCCGACCATGCGCTGGCGACCGGTGGAGGTGCCGAACTCGAGCTTCTTGAGGAGAACGCTGAGCGGGTGCGCGTCGTCCATCTGGGTGAGGAAGACGTGCGTGCCGACCTTGGTGTCGTAGGCCTTGGCGACGCCGAAGGTGTGGATGGCCTGCACGGGGATGCCGGCGCTCTCGAAGAACTCGGGCGTGAAGGTGTGCGAGGCGGTGACGTTGGGCGAGAAGCCGTGGCGCTTGTCGAGCCAGTAGGCCTGGCCGAACTCGCCGAGGATGGTGTGTCCGGCGTGCAGCTCGCGCAAGATGAGCTCGCGCACCTCGCCGACGTTTTTGGCGAGGCGCTGGCCCGCCTGCCAGTAGGTCTCGGTGAGCGCGTCGAGATCGAGCGAGAAGGGCGCGGCGCCGCGGAAGCGGGTGAAGTCGAACTCGTCGGCGGTGAAGACGCCCAGCTCGAGCGCCTCGGCGTTGGCGCGTTGCTCGGCTTGGGTGAGCTTGTCGAAGAAGGCGGCGAAGGTCTCGGGCGAGACGCGGCAGACGTGCTGGATGGTGCGCAGGGCGCGGTCGGCGCGCTGGGCGAGCTTTTTGGCGTAGGCCTCGCGCGGGCCGAGAAAGTCGGCGTAGGTGATCTGCCACTGGCCGACCTCGTCGCAGTAGGCGGGCGTGATGCCGCGGCCGGTGGAGCCGCGCGGCTCTTCGGCGAGGACGTTTACGCGGTAGTCTTCCCACGCGAGGTCGAGCAGGCGGTGGGTGAGATCGGAGACCATCGTGCGCTCGTCGAGGACGAGACGCGCGAGGACGTTGTAGCCCTTGCGCTCGAGCGGCTGGGCCTCCCACCAGGCCTTGCGCGGATCGGCGACCACGCCGGCGCCGATGGCGAGGTGCGCGATGCCTTTTTCGACGACGCCGGAGGGGAGGAGGTTGAGCTTGATGCCGGCGGCGGTGTGGCCGGAGTTGGCGCCGCCGTTGACCTTCAGCACCACGGTGACGGGGTGCTCGGAGCCGCGCAGCTCGTGCTCGACCTCGGGGATGAGGCGACCTTTGCCCTCGTCGCCGAGGGAGATGCCGACGTCGGCGATGAGGCGGCTGGTGAAGGGGAGGAGCGGCATGGTGTTGGGCGGACGAAAAAGAAGAGCAGAAAGCCCCCGGCCGGCCTTTGGCCACGAAAAAGACCGCGTCGCGATTCGCGTGGCGGGCGACGCCATCCGGCCGGAGACGGAGCGGGCGCGGGGCGAGGCTCGACGGAGCGGGCCGCGCGGGCCGCGCCGGGCGAGCGAGGCTGGTCAGTTGTTCGCGATGTCCTCGTCGGCGAGCCGGCCTTGGAGGGTCTTGCGCAGGCGGAGCGCGTCCACCTCGCGTCGAGCCCAGGCGCTGAGCAAGGCGATGCGTTCGCGGACGTTGAGCGTTTCGAGCAGGCGCTGTTTCAAGCGCGCGTCGCCGCAGAGGTTGAAGGCCGCCAGGTCCACGAAGGTCTCGGGGTCCTCGATCGTGCGGAGAAACTTCGTCATGTCGGCCGGGCCTTTGCCGCTGAGGCGTAGCCGCGTGCTGAGCAGGCGGGAGAGCTGGGCGCGCAGTCGGGCGTTTTCCTCTTCGCTCGCGCCGGGATCGCTGGCGAGCGCCCGGACCTTGATGCGGCGGTAGGGCTTTTCGGTGACGATCGCCTCTACTTTTACGCGGGTGACGCCTTGCAGCAGGAGGTTGGAGGTGCCGTCTTCGCGCCCTTGGCAGGCGCGCACGATGCCGACCGTCGCCACCGGGTAGGGCGGCTCGAAGGCGCTGGCCATCTTGGCCACGTTCAGCCCTGCCACCGCGAAAAGCCGGTGACTGTCGAGCGAGTCCCGGAGCATCTCGCGGTAACGCGGCTCGAAGATATGCAGCGGCAGCAGCGCCTGCGGGAAAAAGGCCACGCCCGGGAGCGTCATCACCGCGACTTCTTCGGGCAGCGTGATCTCGAGATCCATGCGCTCAACCTAGGCCCGCCGCCTTACGCTGCAACACGTGACACCGTATGGCCCGCGCGGTGTGCCATGTCGCAGCCGCCTTTGTGCCACGCACACCATCAAGTGTGTCACCGCGGCACGGTTTTTCGCGTCACGGGGCCGGGCGGTCGGCGCGGATCTTTCGGCTGAAAATAAACTATCCGCTCTCCTCCAGTGGTTAACGAATCTCCGGACGCGCCTCCGCACGCGCCCTGCTAAACGGTTCGCATCATGGCCCACTACATTCTCGGCATCGACCTCGGCACGACCAACTCCTGCATGTCCGTCATGGAAGGCGGCGAGCCGGTCGTCATTCCCAACGCGGAAGGCGCGCGCACCACGCCCTCCATCGTCGCGTTCACCAAGACCGGCGAGCGCGTCGTCGGCCAGGCCGCCAAGCGCCAGGCCGTCACCAACCCGAAGAACACCATCTTCTCCGCCAAGCGCCTCATCGGCCGCAAATTCACCGAGGTCTCCGAGGAGGCCAAGAACCTCCCCTACAAGGTCGTGGCCGGCAAAAACGGCGACGCCTACATCGAGGTCCAGGTCGGCGACAAGACCGAGCAGTTCGCCCCGCAGCAGATCGCCGCCTTCGTGCTCGGCAAGCTCAAGGCCGACGCCGAGGCCTACCTCGGCACCAAGATCACCGAGGCCGTCATCACCGTTCCCGCCTACTTCAACGACGCCCAGCGCCAGGCCACCAAGGATGCCGGCAAGATCGCCGGCCTCGACGTGAAGCGCATCATCAACGAGCCCACCGCCGCCTCGCTCGCCTACGGCCTCGACAAGAAGAAGGACGAGAAGATCGCCGTCTTCGACCTCGGCGGCGGCACCTTCGACGTCTCCGTGCTCGAGATCGGCGACGGCGTCTTCGAGGTGAAGGCCACCAACGGCGACACCCACCTCGGCGGCGACAACTGGGACGAGGCCCTCATCAACTGGCTCGTGGACTCCTTCAAGGCCGAGAACCAGATCGACCTCCGCAAGGACCCCATGGCCCTCCAGCGCCTCAAGGAAGAGGCCGAGAAGGCCAAGATCGCCCTCTCCTCCGCGTCGAGCTACGACATCAACCTGCCCTTCATCACCGCCGACGCCACCGGCCCGAAGCACCTCAACATCACCCTCTCGCGCGCCAAGATGGAGCAGATCTGCGACTCCCTCTTCGAGCGCACCATCGCCCCCTTCAAGAACTGCCTGAAGGACGCCGAGCTCACCTCCGCCAACATCGACGAACTCGTCCTCGTCGGCGGCATGACCCGCATGCCCAAGGTCGTCGATCTCGCCAAGCAGCTCGCCGGCAAGCCCCCCCACCAGGGCGTCAACCCCGACGAGGTCGTTGCCATCGGCGCGGCCATCCAGGGCGGCGTGCTCAAGGGCGACGTGAAGGACGTGCTCCTCCTCGACGTCACCCCGCTTACCCTCGGCATCGAGACCGCCGGCGGCGTCTCCACGCCGATGATCTCGCGCAACACCACCATCCCGACCAAGAAGTCGCAGGTCTTCTCCACCTACTCCGACAACCAGCCCGGCGTGGAAATCGTCGTCCTCCAGGGCGAGCGCCCGATGAGCCGCGACAACAAGAAGCTCGGCAACTTCAAGCTCGACGGCATCCCGCCCGCGCCCCGCGGCACGCCCCAGATCGAGGTCACCTTCGACATCGACGCCAACGGCATCCTCAACGTCACCGCCAAGGACCTCGGCACCGGCAAGGACCAGAAGATCACCATCCAGGGCTCCTCCGGCCTCTCCAAGGAGGAGGTCGAGAAGATGACCCGCGAGGCCGAGCTCAACGCCGAGGCCGACAAGAAGCGCAAGGAGGAGGTCGAGACCAAGAACCAGCTCGATAGCACCATCTACGGCCTCGAAAAGACCCTCAAGGACTCGGGCGACAAGCTGCCCGCCGAGATCAAGTCGAAGTTCGAGACCGCCCTCGCCGACGCGAAGAAGGACCTCGAGAGCGGCGATGCCGACAAGATGAAGGCCTCCCTCGAGAACCTCCAGAAGATCGGTGCCGAGCTCTACCAGGCCGCCCAAGCCGCCGGCGCCGCCCCCGGCGGCGACGCGGGCCCCGGCCCCGAGGCCTCCGCCGGCGCTTCCGGCGCTTCCTCCTCCGGCTCCGCCAAGAAGGAGAAGAAGGTCGTGGACGCCGACTTCGAGGTCGTGGACGACGACAAGAAGTAAACTTCACCAGGTAGGGCGGGACCGCCGGGCCCGCCGCTTCGCCGGACGGCCCGGCGGTCCGTCCCTACCTCCCAAACTTTCGCCCGGCATTCAGCCCGGGCGACCTGTAACCAAAAAACGGATACAACCCTAACTCCCCCAACCAAACCTAAAACCCAACCCATATGGCCAAAGTCAAAATCAAGCCCATCGGTGATCGCGTCCTCGTGAAGCACATCGAGGAAAAAGAGCAGGTCCGCGGCGGCATCATCATTCCCGATTCCGCCAAGGAAAAGCCGCAGGAGGCCGAGGTCATCGCGCTCGGCACCGGCAAGAAGGACGAGAACGGCAAGTCCGTCTCCTTCGAGGTCAAGGTCGGCGACAAGGTGCTCATCAGCAAATACGGCGGCACCGAGGTGAAGATCGAGGGCGAGAAGTTCACCCTCGTCCGCGAAGACGACATCCTCGGCGTCATCGCCTAACGATCCAAGGTCAGCTCCCGCTGCCTCTCCAATCATCAATCATAAATCCTAAATCATAAATTAATCCCATGGCCGCCAAACAACTCCTCTTCGACGAAGCCGCCCGCCACAAGGTCCTCCGCGGCGTCGAGCTCCTCGCCCGCGCCGTCAAGGTCACCCTCGGTCCCAAGGGCCGCAACGTCGTCATCGACAAGAAATTCGGCTCCCCCGCCGTCACCAAGGACGGCGTGACCGTCGCCAAGGAAATCGAGCTCGCCGACCCCTACGAGAACATCGGCGCCCAGCTCGTGAAGGAGGTCGCCTCCAAGACCAACGACGCCGCCGGCGACGGCACCACCACCGCCACCGTGCTCGCCGAGGCCGTCTATAAGGAAGGCCTAAAGCACGTCACCGCCGGCGCCAACCCGATCTACCTCAAGCGCGGCATCGACAAGGCCGTCGAGGCCGCCGTCGCCGAGCTCGCCCGCATCTCCAAGAAGGTGAACGACACCGAGGAGATCCGCCAGGTCGCCACCGTCTCCGCCAACTGGGACAAGACCATCGGCGACATCATCGCCGACGCCATGGACAAGGTCGGCAAGGACGGCACCATCACCGTCGAGGAGAACAAGTCGATCGAGACCACCCTCGACGTCGTCGAGGGCATGCAGTTCGACAAGGGCTACCTCTCCGCCTACTTCGCGACCAACGCCGAGAGCCAGGAGGCCGTGCTCGAGGACGCCTACATCCTTATCCACGAGAAGAAGATCTCCAACCTCCAGGAGTTCCTCCCCATCCTCCAGGCCGCCGCCAAGACCGGCAAGCCCCTCCTCATCATCGCCGAGGAGGTCGAGGGCGAGGCCCTCGCCGCGCTCGTCGTCAACAAGATCCGCGGCACCCTCAACGTGTGCGCCGTCAAGGCCCCCGGCTTTGGCGACCGCCGCAAGGCCATGCTCGAGGACATCGCCATCCTCACCGGTGGCCGCATGCTCTCCGAGGACCTCGGCATCAAGCTCGAGAACGTCCAGATCTCCGACCTCGGCCGCGCCAAGCGCATCGTCGTGGACAAGGAGAACACCACCATCATCGAGGGCGCCGGCAAGGGCTCCGACATCCAGGGCCGCGTGAAGCAGATCCGCCGCCAGATCGAGGAAACCACCAGCGACTACGACAAGGAGAAGCTCCAGGAGCGCCTCGCCAAGCTCGCCGGCGGCGTGGCCGTCATCAACGTCGGTGCCGCCACCGAGTCTGAGATGAAGGAGAAGAAGCAGCGCGTCGAGGACGCCCTCCACGCCACCCGCGCCGCCGTCGCCGAGGGCATCGTCTCCGGCGGTGGTGTCGCCCTCCTGCGCACCGCCAAGGCCGTCGACGCCGCCATCGCCTCGCTCGAAGGCGACGAGAAGCTCGGCGCCCAGATCATCCGCCGCGCCGTCGAGGCTCCCCTCAAGCAGCTCTGCTTCAACGCGGGCGTCGAGGGCGCCGTCGTCGTCCAGGCCGTGCTCGCCGCCAAGGGCGCCAACGGCTACAACGTCGCCACCGGCCAATACGAGGACCTCGTGAAGGCCGGCGTCGTCGATCCCACCAAGGTCACCCGCACCGCCCTCCAGAACGCCGCGTCGATCGCGGGCCTGCTCCTCACCACCGAGGCGATCATCACCGACGCCCCCGAGAAGGACAAGCCCGCCGCTCCCGCCGGCGGCGGCCACGGCGGCGGCATGGGCGGCATGGACTACTAAGTCCGACGCCCGCGCGACGAAAGCGCTCCGCGCTTCCGCCCCGTCGAACATTCAAGGCCGGCGCACCCGCAAGGTGCGCCGGCTTTTTCTTGGGGGCGATTCGCGACGAAACGCGGGCGCTCCGCTTAGAGGACGTTCGCTTGCGAATGCCGCCTGGTGGACGGCGGTGCCGAAACGTAAGCGCTCCGCTTGTAGGGCGTTCGCTTGCGAATGCCGAAACGCGGGCGCGGTCGTCGGCGAGCGACGACCCTACACGCCGCTCAGCCGGCACGAGTGCGCCGCGAAGCCCGCGCCAAAGCCCACCAGCCACCACGGGCGCTCTGCCGTCGGCGTGTCGGTCTTCAGCGCGTGCTCCAGCGCGAAGAGCACCGACGGGCTGCTCAAATTGCCATACTCGCGCAGCACGTGGCGGCTCGCGTCGAGCCGCTGCCCGGGCAACGCGGCCTCGAGCGCGTCGAGCACGTCGCGCCCGCCCGGATGGCTGATGATCCGCGCCGGCGTCGGCGACCCGCTCGCCTCCCGCCGCTCCGCCGCGAAGAGCCGCGACACCGCGTCGGCCGCGAGCGCGGGCACCGCGGGCGTGAGCAGATTGCGCAGCTTGCCGAAGCGTTGCTCGAAGCGGATGTGGTCGCGCGCCTCCGGGATGTGCAGCGTGTTGAAGCCGCCCGCGCGCAGCGCCGGCCGCCCGCCGCCGGGGGCCTTCGCGCGCCAGATCGTCGCCGCCGCGCCGTCGCCAAAGAGGCAGGCGCTGATCAAAACGCCGGGGTTGTCGTCGAGGTAAAAGGCGGCCGAGCAGAT
The DNA here is from genome assembly GCA_030605125.1 of Verrucomicrobiota bacterium. Classification (GTDB taxonomy): domain Bacteria; phylum Verrucomicrobiota; class Verrucomicrobiia; order Opitutales; family Opitutaceae; genus IMCC26134_A. Next base: position 14,716 of record JAUWBD010000091.1, read on the forward strand.
CTCCACCGCCACGCAGGCGACCGTCGCCTCCGGGCGCGCCGCGAGCAGCGCCTCCACCGAACGCAGCGCCGGGATGGCGGCGCCGCAGCCGAGGCCCACGAGATCCTGCAAATAGGCGTCGGCCCGCAGGCCGAGTTTCTCCGACACGTAGCTCGTCACCCCCGGGCAGAGGTAGCCGGTGCAGGTGCAGACCACGAGCGCGTCGAGCTCGGCCGCGCGCACGCCGGCTTTGTCGAGCGCGGCGCCGAGGGCGCGCCCGGCGAGGCGCGGGGCCTCCTCGCGAAAGGCTTCGTTGAGCGTGTCGGCCGAGGCGTTGAAAAGCTGCTCGATGTGCGAGAACGCGAAGTGGCGCGCCGCGACGCCGCTGTCGCCGCGCAGCACGGCCTGAAGCGTGAGGCGGGCGCGCCGCGAGAGACGGCCGTGGCCGTCGGAGCCCGCGATCAGGCGCAGGACATCCTCCTGGGTGTAGCGATCGGGCGGGAGCGCGGTGGCGAGCGAGTGGAGAAACATCGATTGGCTGGAAAGAGTGGGGCGGACCCGTCGGGCCCGCCGCGTTAGTGCGTGGCGTGGTAAAGCGGGCCGACGGGGAGCAGTTTCGCGCGCGCGGCGACGGCGAGGCCGGACTGCGCGCCGGGATTGAGCAGCGCCGGGTGCAGCAGCGCCGAGGTGGCGAGCCGCAGGCGGAAGCGCGCATGCAGCAGGCTCCGCACGCGGGCCACCGTGACGCTCCACTCGGCCTCGCCGCGCGACCAGGCGAGGAGCGGGCCGAGCGCGAGCGCGGCGGATTGAAACGCCATCGTCATGCCGTTGCCGGTGAAGGGCGGGATGAGCGCGTGCGCGTCGCCGATCACGAGCCGTTCGCCGCCTTCTTTGGAGCGGTCCGGGGCGCGGCCGAAGGAGAGCGCGGCCACCGCGCAGTGCGAGTCGGGGTCGATCTCGGCGCTGTGGATGCGGTCGGCGAGTTCGCCGAGGCCCGCGGCGCGCAGGTAGGTGAAGAGCGCGGTCTCGCGGTCGAGCGACGCGAGGTCGGGACGGCGGCGGAAAAGTCCGCAGACGTTGACGCGATCCTCCTCCACGCGGCAGAGCCCGACGTAGGCATGGTCGCCGAGGTGCACCTCGAGATCTGCGCGGAGCGGGAGACCGTGGACGTGGAGCTTCAGCCCGAGCCACGGGGAATCGGGCGCGGCGTGGCGGCCGTGGGCGAAGACCCGGCCGGGCGCGGGATCGAGCGAGGCGCGCGAACGCACGCGCAGGTCGCCGCCGGCGGTGAGAAAGGCCTCGGCGATGCGGGCATCGAGCATGTGCCGGCTGAGCGCGAGCGCGGTGGCCGGCAGCGTGTGGGCTTGGAGCGGGGAGGCGCCGCGAAACCAGGCGATTTCCTGGTGGGCGCGCGCGCCGACGAGAAACGGATCGAGGCGGAGGGCGACGCGCGTGGCGGCGTCGAGCCCGGCGATGAACTCCCCGCAGACGCGGTGGCGCGGGTAGTCGCCCGCCTCGTGGAGCGTCACGGGCACGCCGGCGCGCCGCAGGGCGAGGCCGAGGGAGAGGCCGGCGAGGCCGCCGCCGACGATCTCGACGGGGCGAAGGGGCGCGGCGGTGGAGCGGGGAATGGTGGTGGGATCGCGGGTGTCGGTGGTTTTCATGGGTGACGGATGGCGACGAGGCGGTAGGCCCCAAGGAAAGTCTCTTGCACGCGCCAGGACCAGCGGGCGGGGGAGAGGCCGAGGGCGCGTGGCAGCTCGTCCTCGCGGAAGCCCGCGGCGATGCTCACGCGCCCGTCGTGGCGGGTCACGGGGCCGGCGCCGCCGAGCGGCGCGGCGATGTTCCAGACGGCGAGGCAGCGGGCGCGGCGTAGGGTTTCGTTGAATACAAGCACGCGGGCGTGGTGGTCGAGGCGGGCGCCGAGCGCGGCGAGCTCGGCGTCGGCGAGGTGGTGGAGCACGAGGTTGGCGAGCACGACCGGGTGGTTTTTCCAGGCGTCGAACTCGCGCAGGTCGGCGACGTGCCAGCGCGCGGCGGCGGGCCAGCCGGGCGGGGCGGGCACGCGGTCGAGCGCGTCGGTGGGCAGGCCGGCGGCGCGGAGGCGCAGGGCGAGCGCGCCGTCGCCCGAGCCGAGCTCGAGGGCGGTCTCGCCGGGGCGGGCGAGGGGCGGGGCGGTGCGCGCGAACCAGGCATGGTTGCCCATGAGGCGGTTTACCCGGGCGAGGTCGCGCCGGCTGCGCCGGGCCGCGGGCGATTCCGGCGGCAGGCTGTCGAGCAACTCGGGTTCGAGGATGCGGCACACGAGAGGCAGGAAGTTGCCGCAAGCCCGTGACGCAAGCGGGGCTGGGTGTTTGGAGCCTCGCTCGGGAAGGGGCCGGAGGGACAAAATGGGACGCGGTCACGGGGCGGAGCGGGGTCCGGTGGGGGCGCGTCGAGGGGCGAGGGTGGGGCGAAATGAGTTTTGCGCGCGGGCTTGGGTGGGGTTGTGAGTGGGGCATGATGCTTTACCTCGGGGTGGATGCGGGCGGGACCAAGACGCGGGCGGTGTTGGCCGAGGCCTCGGGCGTGGTGCGTGGCAGGGGCGAGGCCGGCTCGGGCAATTGGCAGGCGCAGGGCGCGGCGGCGGCCGGCGCGGAGATCGCGCGCGCGGTGCGGGAGGCCTTGGCGGGGGCGGGCGTGGAGGCGGCCGCGGTGGGCGGCAGTTTCTTTGGGTTGGCCGGCGTGCGCACGGAGGAGGAGCGTGCGGTGATGCGCGCGGAGCTTGCGGCGCTCGAGCTCGGCGGCGGGATGGGCATCGGCAGCGATCTCGAGGCGGCGCACGCGGGCGCGCTCGCCGGCGGGCCGGGCGTGGTGGTGATCGCCGGCACGGGCTCGGCGGCCTGGGGGCGCGGTGCGTCGGGCGAGAGCTGGCAGGCGGGCGGCTGGGGCTGGCTCGCCGACGACAAGGGCGGCGGTTACTGGCTCGCGGTGCGGGCGTTGGCGGCGGCTTGCGAGGGCGAGGACGGCCGCGGCGCGGCGACGACGCTCGGCGCGCGGGCGGCGGAGTTTTTCGGGCAGGCGGGGCTGCGCGAGGTGTTGCGCGAACTGCACGCGGGCAAACGGGATCGCGCGGCGGTGGCGGCCTTCGCGCGCGAGGTGCGGGCGGCGGCGGAGGCGGGCGACCGGGTGGCGGAGCGGCTGGTGGAGGAAGCGGCGGAGGAGTTGTTGCGGCTCGCCGAGGCGGTGCGGGAGCGCGTGGCGCCGGAGCTGGCCGGGTGGGATTTTCCGTTGGCGGTGACGGGCGGGCTGGGCATGGGCGCGGTCTTGGCCGAGCGGGCCTTTCGCGTGGGTTTCAAACCGGTGGAGCCCTGGGGCGAGCCGGTGCTCGGGGCGGTGTTGCGCGCGGCGGAGGGGGCGGGGGCGAAGCTCGACGCGGCGGCGCGGGCGCGTTTGCTGGAGGGATGGAAAACTCCGGCTTAAGGGATGCGACGGCGACGCTTGGCGAAATCAAGGCGCGGGTGCTGGCCTTCGCGCACGAGCGGGATTGGGAGCAGTTTCACGCGCCGAAAAACCTGAGCATGGCGCTTGCGGCGGAGGCGGGGGAGCTGATGGAGCACTTTTTGTGGGACACGCCGGAGGCCTCGCGGGCGAAGGTGCGGGACGAGCCGGCGCGGCTGGCGAAGATCGAGGAGGAACTGGCCGACGTGGTGATCTACGCCTTGGAATTCGCGAACATGACCGGCATCGACGTCGCGGCCGCGATCGAGCGCAAGATGGCCCAAAATGCCGCGAAGTATCCCGTCGCAAAGGCAAAGGGCCGCAGCGCGAAGTATAACGAGCTGTGAGAACGCGCGGAGACTAGATCTCGCCCAAGCGGATGCAGGCGGCGTCGCGGCCGGCGAAGGGGGCGAGGGCGGGCACGGTTGTTTTGCACTTCTCCTGTGCGTGGGGGCAGCGCGGGTGGAAGGGGCAGCCGGCGGGCGGGTTGAGCGGGCTGGGCGGGTCGCCGGCGAGCACGATGCGCTGGCGGGCGCGTTCGCCGTCGGGGTCGGGACGCGGCACGGCGCTGACGAGGGCCCGGGTGTAGGGATGCTGCGGGCGGTCGATCACGTCCTCGGCGCGGCCGAGTTCGACGATCTTGCCCAGATACATCACGGCGACGCGGTCGCTGAGGTGGCGCACGACGGAGAGGTCGTGGGCGATGAAGACGAGGCTCAGGCCGAGCTCGCGCACGAGCTTCGCGAGGAGGTTGAGGATCTGCGCCTGGATCGAGACATCGAGCGCCGAGACCGGCTCGTCGGCCACGATCACGCGGGGCTCGAGCGCGAGCGCGCGGGCGATGGCGATGCGCTGGCGCTGGCCGCCGGAAAACTCGTGCGGATATTTCGAGAGGCTTCGCGCGGGGATGCCGACCAGTGCGGCGAGTTCCGCGACGCGCGCGTCGATCTGGTCGGGCGGGCGGAGGCGGTGCACGCGCAGCGGCTCGGCGAGGGCGGCGGCGACGTTGAGGCGCGGATTGAGCGAGGCGAAGGGGTCCTGGAATACCATCTGGAGCGCGCGGCGCGCCTCGCCGGTGGCGGCGGTCTCGGTGATGTTTTTGCCCTCGAGCCAGACGCTGCCGCCGGTGGCGGGGAGCAGGCCC
>JAUWBD010000149.1 GCA_030605125.1 Verrucomicrobiota bacterium
GGCCTTGTCCTCGCCCTCGCCGGCCTGCCCCTCGTCCGCGCCCAAAACGCCCAGGACGACTCCGCCGAGCGCCCCGCGCCGCGCTTCGTCACCCCGCCCGACGTCAACCAACACCGCGTCGCCGTGCCCCCGCCCGCCGCCGTGCGCCCCCTGCGGATCGGGATCTACCGCGGACCCGGCTCCGGCGAATCCAACGTGCTCCCGGTCGAGCAGCGCCTGCAACAGGTGCCCGAATTCCGGCTCTCGCGCATCCCGCCCGAGGCCTTCGCCAGCACCGATCTCGCCGCGCACTACGACGTGCTCGTCTTCGCCGGCGGCACCGGCCGCTCGCAGGCCAACGCCATCGGCCCCGAGGGCCGCGCCGCCGTGCGCGAATTCGTCCGCGGCGGCGGCGGCTACCTCGGCATCTGCGCCGGCGCCTACCTCGCCTGCTCCGGCTTCGAGTGGGGCCTGGGCATCCTCGACGCCCGCACCGTCTCGCCCAAGTGGCAACGCGGCCGCGCCAACCTCGAGGTCGCCGCCACGCCGGCCTCCGCCGAACTCTTCGGCCTGCGCGAGGACGGCTTCAAGATTCGCTACGTCAACGGCCCCGTCATCCGCCCCCACGGCCGCCCCGATATCCCGGATTACGAGACCGTCCTGACCTTCCGCACCGAGATCGCGGAAAACGACTCCCCGGTCGGCGTCCAGATCGGCGCGCCCGCCGTCGCCCGCGCCCCCTTCGGCTCCGGCCGCGTGCTCATCTCCAGCCCGCACCCCGAGAGCACGCCCGGCTTCGAGCACTTCCTCCCCCGCGCCGTCCTCTGGCTCGCCCCCGCCCGCTAAGCCGACGCGACGCCCCACGCCCCATGCTCCGCCACCTCGCCCGCTCCGTCTCGGCCGCCGCCCTTGCCGCGCTGGTCTCGCTCGCCGCCGCGCCCGCTCTCCACGCCGCGGACAACGAGCGTCCGCGCGTGGCCATCCTCGCCACCGGCGGCACCATCGCCGGCGTGCAGGCCCACCCCGGCGCCGCCGCCTACAAGCCCGGCGTCCTCACGCTCGACCACCTCCTCGCCCAGCTCCCCGGCCTCGACCAGGTGGCCCGCCTCGAGGGCGAACAAGTCGCCAACATCGCCAGCCAGGACATCACCGCCGAGCTCTGGCTCCGGCTCGCCCGCCGCGCCGCCGCCCACCTCGCCGACCCCGCCGTGAGCGGCGTCGTCATCACCCACGGCACCGACACCATGGAGGAGAGCGCCTGGCTGCTCCGCCTTGTCCTTCGCTCCGAGAAACCCGTCGTGCTCACCGGCGCGATGCTCCCCGCCACCCACCCCCAAGCCGACGGCCCCGTCAACCTGCGCTCCGCCGTCGCCGTCGCCGCCTCGCCCGCCGCCCGCGGCTACGGCCCGCTCCTCCTCCTCAACGGCGAGCTGCACCCCGCCCGCGACGTCCGCAAGACCGCCACCGAGGCCATCGACACCTTCCAGTCGCCCAACGACCTCCCCGTCGGCGCCGCCAGCCCCGCCGGGCCGTCGTTTTCCGTATCGGCTTCTTCGATACGCCCCGCCCCCGGCGGCGGCTTCGACCTCGCCGCGCTCGACGCCGACGCCCTTCCCCGGGTCGTGATCGTCGCCGCCCACGGCGACGCCGACGGCTCCGTGGTGGACGCCCTTCTCGCCCTCCCCGCCGAGCGCCGCCCCGCCGGCATCGTCCTCGCCGGCGTCGGCAACGGCAACGCCTCCGCCCCCCTCCTCGCCGCCCTCGAGCGCGCTTCGAGCGCCGGCATCGTCGTCGTCCGCTCCTCGCGCACCGGCCGCGGTCTCGTGGACCGCAACCTGGAGGTGGACGACGACCGCCTCGGCTGGATCGCCGCCCGCGCCCTCAGCCCGCAAAAGGCCCGCATTCTCCTCGTTCTCGGCCTCACCCGCACCCGCGACCTCGCCGAGCTGCAACGCCTCTTCGACGAAGCCTGAACTGCCCGCCCGCCCCGCGGCCGCGGCCATTCGGCATTCGTCATTAGTCATTCGTCATTCCGCGCCCCCGGCGCGGCCCTTCCCCATGCACTCCCCACGCTTTTTCCCCCTCCTGCTGACCGCTTTGCTCGGCCTCGTCGTCACCGTCCACGCCTCCGCCGCGCCCGCCGCCGGGAGCCGCTTCGGCCGCGAGCGTTACATCGAATATCGCCCCGGCGACCTGCCGCTGCTCCTCACCTCCAGCCACGGCGGACACCTTCTCCCCGAGGAGATCCGCGACCGCACCTGGGGCAGCCGCGGCACCGACCGGCACACCCTGGAGATCACTTTCGCCACCGCCGACGAGATCGCCGCCCTCACCGGCGGGCGCCGCCCGCACGTCGTCGTCTCGCATCTTCGCCGCCTCAAGCTCGACCCCAACCGCCCCATCGAGGAGGCCGCCCAGGGCGACCCGCACGCCGAGCAGGCCTGGCGCGAGTTTCATGGTTTCATCACCGAGGCGCGCGCCGCCATCGTCGCCCGGCATAAACGCGGCCTCCTGATCGACGTCCACGGGCACGGCCACGCCATCGCGCGCGTCGAGCTCGGCTACGCCCTCGGCCGCGAAGAGCTGAATCTCCCGGACATCGAGCTGGACCAAGCCGAGATCGTGGACCGCAGCACCCTGCGCCCCCTGGTTCGCCAACAGCCCAGGATTCCCTTCTCCCTGCTCGTCCGCGGCCCCGACAGCTTCGGCGATCTGCTCGTCCGCGCCGGCCTGCCCGCCTGGCCCTCGCCCGCCTTCCCCCACATCGGCGACGCCGAGTTCTACCGCGGCGGCCACATCGTGCGCATCCACTCCCGAGGCGAGGACCCGAAGGCCCTCGCCGCCATCCAGGCCGAACTCCCCTTCCCCGGCTTTCGCGACACCGAGGAAAATCGCGAGCGCACCGCCGCCGCCCTCGCCGCCTCCGCGCTGCATTTCCTCAACAACCCCCGCGCCTTCGCCTTCTCCATTCCCTTCAAGGCCCCGCCGCCGCTCGCCTTCGCCATGGCCGTGGGCGAGGACGACCTCGTCGGCTGCGCCGACGAGTGCGCGCCGCTCGTCTCCACCTCCGCCACGCCCTGAGCCCCGCCCGAGGCGCCATGCGACACCTCGCTCCGGTCCTCGCCTGGCTGCTGCTCCACGCCGTCGCCACCGCCCAGCCCTTTGTCGCCGGCCAGACCTACTTCGGCCGCAACAACTACATCGAATACCGCGCCGGCGACCTGCCCGTCATCCTCAGCTCGCCGCACGACGGCGCCCTCACCCCGGCCGAGATCCCCGACCGCACCTGGGGCAGCACCGCGCGCGACACCAACACCACCCCGCTCGCGCTCGCCATCCACGACGAGATCTTCGCGCTCACCGGCAAGCGCCCCCACGTCATCCTCTGCCACCTGCGCCGCACCAAGCTCGACGCAAACCGCGAGATCGTCGAGGCCGCCCAGGGCAACGTGCACGCCGAGCAGGCCTGGCGGGAGTTTCAAGACTTCATCTCCGCCGCGCGCGAGGCCGCCGCCCAGACCCACGGCTTCGCCTACTACGCCGACATCCACGGCCACGGGCACGACGTGCAACGACTCGAGCTCGGCTACTCCCTCGGCGCCGCCGAGCTCAATCTCGGCGACACCGCGCTCAACCACCCCGGCTACCTGTGGATGAGCACGCTCCGCACCCTCGCCCTCTCCCGCCCGGGCGTGCCTTTCTCCACCCAGCTCCGGGGCGCGCGCAGCCTCGGCGACCTGCTCGAGCGTCGCAACATCCCCAGCTGGCCCTCGCCCACCCACCCCTCCCCCGGCGACCAGCCCTTCTGGAGCGGCGGCTACCTCTCGCGCACCCACACCTGCCTCCTCGACAACGGCGTCGTCCACGGTCTCCAGATCGAGACCAACTGGACCGGCGTGCGCGACACCCCCACCTCCCGCGCCACCTTCGCCACCAACTTCGCCCGCGCCCTCCACGCGTATCTGTGGCACCACTACGGCTACGAGCTCGGCGCCCTCTCCGTCTCGCGCTTCTCCCCGCCGCCCGCCACCGTCCTCGCCCGCGGCGGCCCGCCGCTCACGCTCACCCTCACCCGCACCGGCCACATCGGCCTCTCCGCCTCGATTCCCCTCGCTTTTGGCGGCACGGCCGTTCGCTCCACCTCCGGCGACTACACCGCCTCCGCCACCAGCGTCTCGTTCTCCGCCAACCAGAGCACCGCCACCCTCACCCTCACGCCCCGCGCCACCGGGCCCGTCTTTGGCGACAAGTCGCTCACCGTCGCACTCGCGCCCTCGGCCGCGATCGCCGCCGACACCACGCCGCTCGTCTTCACGCTCCACGACGGCCTCGGGCAATCGGTGCGCGCCGCCGCCCTCGGCGACACCGTCTCCGAGTCCGCGCCCTCCGCCCGCTTCCGCCTCTCGCGCACGCAAAGCGCCGCGCCGCTCACCGTCTCGCTCGCCTGGTCCGGCACCGCCCTGCCCGGCGCCCACTACGGCGACGCGCCCGCCTCCGCCACCTTCCCCGCCGGCGCCGCCACGCTCGAGCTCGACGTGCCGCTCGTGGACGACGGTCGCCCCGCGCCCGACCGCACGCTCACGCTCTCGGTGTTAGCCGGTTCCGGCTACTTCGCCGGCTTCCCCGCCTCCGCCACCATCACCATCGAGGACGACGACCGTCCCGCCGGCCTCGCCGCCTGGCTCCGCGGCGACCTCCTCGGCAACGTCGCCCCCGACAGCTCCGGACTCGCCCGCCACGGCACCACGCTGCCCGCCAACGGCGGCGGCGCCAGCGGCCCCGAGCCCGAATTCGTCGCCTCCGCCGGCAACGCCCCCGCCATCGCCTTCGACGGCGTCAACGACACCCTCGCCCTGCCCAAGTTTACCCCCGACCCGGAGGGCGCCTTCTCGCTCGCCTTCTTCTTCCGCCTCGATCCGTCGGGCTCCGTCTCCAACTCCAATCTCGCCGCCTACGGCACGCGCTCCGCCGCCGGCACGCTCCACCTCTACCTCGCCACCACCAATCCGACCAACGGCACCGTCGCCCTGCGCACCAACCTGCCCGGCCTCTCGGCCAACGCACTCGACGTCTCCCGCACCTCACCCAACTCCTGGCTCGACGGCGTCTGGCGTCACTACGCCCTCACCGTCTCCGCCACCGGCGTCGCCCGGGTCTATATCAACGGCACGCTCTCGCGCAGCGCCAGCGGCCGCACCGGAGTCCTCTCGCGCGACGAGCTGCTCTGGCTCGGCTGGCAGCCCGCCGCCGGCTCCTCGGGCGGCTTCATGCGCGGCGGCCTGCGGGATATCCGCGTCTATGAACGCGCCCTGTCCGACGCCGAGGTCTCGGCGCTCTCGCTCGGCCGCGCGTCCTTCGCCTCCTGGCTCGCCGCCCACGGCCTGCCCGCCGGCGCCTCCGCCACCGCCGATCTCGATGGCGACGGCCTCCCGCTCTTTCTCGAATACGGTCTCGCCGCCAGCCCGCTCCGCCCCGCCGCCGCGCCCCGTTACCAGCTCGGCCTCGCCGGCGACCGCCTCGCCCTCTCCTTCCTGCGCCACGCCGAGGCGGCCGATCTCGCCTGGACCATCGAGGCGTCCGACGACCTCTCCTCCTGGCAAAGCCTCGCCCGCCGCGCCTCCGCCGACTCCGCCTGGACGCTTCTCGCCCCCGGCCTGTCCGTCCACGAGGTCAACGGCCACGTCTCCGTGATCGACTCCGTCTCCTTCACGCTCAATCCGCGCCGCTTCCTCCGCGTCCGCGTATCCGTTCCCTGACTACCAGCCGGGATATCCCGGACCCCGCCTCCTATCTGATCCGCGATAGGGCGTTTACACGCCATCGCCCGGCGTGGCGCCGCCACTGCCGTCCCCGGCCCCGCCGTGGCATGATCGCTGGCGCCATGCACCTCGCACCGCTTCCGCTCGCCGCGAAGGAATTCGCGCCCGCCGCGACTCCTCCCGCGGCGCCTCCGCCGCTCGTGGTTCTGCACGGCCTGCTCGCCTCGTCGCGCCACTGGCGCACCGCGGCCGCCGAGCTCGCCGCCCGCCGCTCGGTCTTCACCCTCGACCTGCGCAACCACGGCCGCTCCCCCCGCGCCGCCACCATGACCTTCCCGGTCATGGTGCACGATCTCCTCGCCTGGATCGATGCGCGCGGCCTCGGCCAGATCGACCTGCTCGGCCACAGCATGGGCGGCAAACTCGCCATGGCCTTCGCCTGCCGCCACCCCGGCCGCGTGCGCCGCCTCGTCGTGGTGGACATCGCGCCCCGCGCCTACCGCACGCCCTCGCACGTCGCCGAGTTTCGCGCCATGCACGAGCTGCGGCTGGATTCGATCGGCTCGCGGGCCGAGGCCGAGATGCGCCTCGAAGGGCGGGTGCCCGATCCCGAGATGCGCCGCTTCCTCGCCGGCAACCTGGAACGCGATCCGGCGAGCGGCGCGTGGAGCTGGAGCTTCGACCTGCTCGCGCTCACCGCCGCCCTGCCCTCGCTCAAGGGCTCGCCGCTCGGCCCCGACGACCGCTTCCCCGGCCGCGCACTGTTTCTCACCGGCGAACGCTCGCCCTACGTGCGCCCCGAGGACGAGCCGCTGGTGCGAACGCACTTCCCCGGCGCGCGGCTGCTCCGCCTGCCTCGCTCCGGCCACAACCCGCACCTCGAGAGCCGCGCCGATTTCGTCTCCGCCTTGGAGAACTTCCTCGATCTTCAATAACCCATCGCGGTGTTCGAGCGGCGCTGGTCGGCGTAGCCGCGCAGGCGGCCGTCGGGCATCACCTCCACGGCCGTCATGCCGCCGAAGGACTCGGTGTCGGCCTCGGTGCCGTTGATCCACCCGAAGCGCAGCCGCAACGCCTCGGCCACGCCGTGGTCGGTCTCGCGCTCCGTCTCGAAACGGTTCTCCGCCTGGCCCGCGCGGCGCGTCACCGGATGAAAACGCGGGGCGCCGATGGCCTCGTCGAGCGGGCGGCCATACATCAGGTAGTCGGTCGTCACCTGCACCATCGCGCTGGGGATGCGGCTGCCGCCCGGCAGACCGAGCGCGGCCACGAGCTTGCCGTCGCGCACCAGCACCGCGGGCGAGATGGTCGTGCGCGGGCGGCGACCTGCCTTGATCTCGTTTGGATTTCCGACGTTGCGGTTAAAATTGCTCAGGCTGTTGTTCATCACCACGCCGGTGCCCGGAGGCACGAAGCCGGAGCCGAAGTGGTTGCTCTGGGACTGCGTCGCGCTGACCACGTTGCCCGCCTTGTCCACCACCACGAAGTGGGTCGTCTCCGCCGCCATCGCCTCAAACCCGTCGTCGATCGGCGCCCAAGCGGTGGCGTCGGCCTGCGCCAGGGCCTGTCTCCGCAGCTCGGCCAGGCGGCCCTCGGCGAGCAGTTTTTCCCAGGCGGCGCGGGAGTCTTCGCGATCGCCCAGCACCTCGCGGCAAAGCGCGTCGGCCTCGATGTAGAGACGCATCAGGCGGTCGAGCGCCTCGGGCCGGAGCACGTGGTCGCCGGGCAGCCGCTCGGCCTCGAGCGCGGCGAGCGCGAGCAGATAGACGCCGCCGCCGGAGACCGGGGGCGGGGCCGAGTAAACATCGATGCCGCGGAAGCGCACCGTGAGCGGCTTATCGACGCGCGCGGCGTAGCCCGCGAAGTCGTCGGCTCCCAGCGGGCTGCCCGCCTCGCGCAGGGCCCGCACCATCGCCTCCGCGACCGGCCCGCGGTAAAAGCCCGCCGCGCCGCGGTCCGCGATCACGCGCAGGGTCTTGCCAAGGTCGGCGTTGACCAGGGCGCGGCCCGCCTCGGGCAGGCGCCCCTCGGGCATGTAGAGCCGCGCCAGCTCGGGGTTGGCCCGCATCTTTCCGGCTTGGGCGCGGAAAAACATCACCTGGTTCGCGCGCACCACGAAACCTTGCTCCGCCAGCCGGATCGAGGGCTCGATCAGGCGCGCGCGCGGCAGCGAGCCCCAGCGCCCGTGCGCCTCCAGCATCCCGGCCACGAAGCCCGGCACCGCGATCGAGGCGACGCCGACGTTGCGCTGCGCCGCGGGCAGACGACGAAACTCCGCCTCGTCGAGGTGCCGCGACGCGGCGTCGAGCGCCTCCACCACCGACACCTTGCCCGTCGCGGCGTCGCGATACACGAGCGAGAGCTTTCCGCCGAGGCCCGAGCCGTAGGGCTCCGTGACGCCGAGCGCGAAACCCACCGCCACCGCGGCGTCCACCGCGTTGCCGCCGGCCTGGAGCACGGCGATGCCCGCCGCGGTGGCGTCGGGGTGGCCGGCCGCGACCATGCCGCTCCGGCCCTCGGCCACCTGCACGGGCATCGGCACCGCCTGCGCCACCGAGACCGCCAAAATCGCGAGGCACGCGCCCCGGCACCAGTTCACCGAAATCATGAGACCTTTTTATCGGGCCCGCGCCTCGCGCCGCAAATCCCCCGGGTGGCGTATCTCTACGCCACGGCCCCGGGAGGTTTGCCACCGGGCGCGGCCCCGGCACGCTCGGTCGCCGATGAAACGCCTCGTGCCGCTCCTGCTCGTCAGCGCGTCGCTCGCCTTCGCCCAGTTCGACGACGGCTCGCCCGGACAGGATCTTCCCGATCTCGCGCTCCGCACCCAGGACGCCTCCTCGCCCGACGGCAATCTCGGCGAACGGCTCTCCACCTTCTTCGCCGAGGGCGCGCTCGGCGAGCGCTACCGCGAGGCGGTGCGCCTGCTCGAAAAGGGTGAATACGCCTCCGCCCTCGCCGCCGGCCGCGCCGGCGCCGCGGACGCCGAGGCCGCCGGCGACGAGCGCTCGCGCTCCGCTTTTCTGCTGCTCGTCGGCCGCGCCTCCTGGACCCTCGGCGACTTCGCCGGCGCGGTGGAGACGCTGCTGCAACAGATCCGCGCGGCCGAGCCGCTCGCCGACCACGACCTCCTCTCCGCCGGCCACCACGCGCTCGGCCTGAGCTACACCAGCACGCAGGACTACGAGGCGGCCGACCGCGCCTTCGCCCGCGCCCTGGAGCACGCCGAGGCGCTGGCCAACCCCGCCCGGATCGCGCACGTCCTCAACGGCGCCGCCAACAACCACCTCGCCCGCCGCGACTACGCCGCCGCCCGCCCGCTCTACGAACGCGCGCTCGCCCTCCGCGAGGCCAGCGGAGACCGCGTCGGCGCCGCCGACAGCTCCACCAACCTCGGCACCCTCGCGCTCCTCACCGGAGATCCCACCTCCGCCCTCGAGGCCTACCAACGCGCCCTCGTGATCTACGAATCCATCGGGCAACCCCGCCGCATCGCGCGCGGCCACCGCCGCGTCGGCGCCGCCCTGCGCCGACTGGGCCGGCTCGACGAGGCGCTGGTCGAGCTGCGCCTCTCCCTCGCCGTGGCCGAGCCGCTCGGCCTCACGCCCGTGCTAGCCGAGACCTACCGCGAGCTCGCCCGCGTGCACGAGGCCCGCGGCGAGTTTCGCTCCGCCCTCTACTACGAGCGCCGCCAGGCCGCCGCGCGCGAATCCATCGTCAACGAGCAGGTGCGCCAACGCGTGGTCGAGCTCGACGCCCGCTACCAGGCCGAGCGTCGCGAAAACGAGATCACCCGCCTGCGCCTCGACCAGGAGACCAAGGCCGCCGAGCTCGCCCGGCGGCGGCAGCAAAACCTCGCCCTCGGCGGCGGCCTCGCCCTCGTGCTCGGGCTCGGCGCCGTGATCGCCCTCGCCCAGCGCGCGCGCCTCCGCGCCGTCCGCGCCGCGCGCGAGGCCGACGAGCGCGCCCGCCTCCAGGCCGAGCAGGCCGCGCGCCTGAAATCCCGCCTCCTCCAGATCGCCGCCCACGATCTCAAGGCGCCGCTCTCCGCCGTCTCCGCCTCCGCCGCCCGCATCGAGCAGCGCCCCGGCGACACCGCCGCCATCGTGGACCTCGCCCGCCACATCCGCACCGACGCCGCCCACATGGGCGGGCTCGTGCGCGAGTTCCTCGACTCCGCCGCCATCGAGGCCGGCCGCCTCCAGCTCCAGCGCGGCCCGGTCAACCTCCTCGCCCTCGCCCGCGACACCGTGGACGACTACCGCCCGCTCGCGGAGTCGAAGCAGCAGCGCATCGCGCTCCTCCCCAAGGCCGATCCCGACGAGCTGCCCGCCGCCCTGGCCGACGCCGCCCGCCTGCGGCAGATTTTGGACAACCTCATCGCCAACGCCCTCAAGTTCACCCCCGCCGGCGGTGCGGTGGAGCTCGGCGTCGGCCGCTCCGGCAGGTGGGTTTACGCCGAGGTGAGCGACAGCGGCCCCGGCCTCAAGCCCGACGACCTCGCAAAGATGTTCCAGCCCTTCACGCCGCTCTCGGCCAAGCCGACGGGCGAGGAAAACTCCAGCGGCCTCGGTCTCTTCATCACGCGCGAGCTGGTCTCGATGCACGACGGCCTGCTCGAGGTGGAATCGCAGCCCGGCCACGGCGCCACCTTCCGCGTGCTGCTGCCGACCGCGGAAGAGGCCTGATTTTTAACCGCGGATCACGCGGATGGGCGCGGATGGAAAAAGCAATCCACCACGGATGGCACGGATAGACACGGATAAGAACAGGCGGCGTTCGCCTGGGTTTTATCCGTGTTAATCCGTGTGATCCGTGGTCAAAAAAATCCGCGCCCATCCGTGCCATCCGCGGTTAAAAAATCTCAGAGCCGGCAGATGAGCAGCTCGCGTTCGAAGAGCAGCTCCTTCGGCAGGTGCTCGCGCAGATCGAGGAACAGCTCCTCGTGCTCCATGAGCTCGCGACGCCAGGCCTTGCGGTCGATCTCCATCAACGCGTCGAAGTCCTCCTCGTCAAAGGGCATGCCCGTCCAGTCGATGTCCTGGTGGCGCGGCATCCAGCCGAGCGGCGTCTCGCGGCCCGAAGCGCGGCCGCGGGCGCGCTCCACGATCCACTTCAACACGCGCATGTTTTCGCCAAAGCCGGGCCACATGAAGTTTCCGCCCGCGTCCTTGCGGAACCAGTTCACGTGAAAAATCCGCGGCGTCTCGGAGAGACTGCGCTGCATCGCGATCCAGTGCCGGAAATAGTCGCCCATGTGGTATCCGCAGAAGGGCAGCATCGCCATCGGATCGCGGCGCACCGCGCCGGTCGCGCCCACCGCGGCGGCCGTGGTCTCGGAGCCCATCGTGGCGCCGGCATACACGCCCGCGCTCCAGTTGAAGGCCTGGTAAACCAGCGGCATCGTGGAGGCGCGCCGGCCGCCAAAGATGATCGCGCTGATCGGCACGCCCTCGGGGTCGTTGAAGGCGGAGTCGATGGTCGGGCACTGCACGGCCGGCGCGGTGAAACGCGCGTTCGGATGCGCGGCCTTCGCGCCGCTCGCCGCGGCGCTCTCGGGCGTCCAGCGCTGGCCGCGCCAGTCGATGCACTCGGCGGGGGGCGTCTTGGTCATGCCCTCCCACCACACGCCGCCGTCGGGCGTGAGCGCCACGTTGGTGAAGATCGTGTTGCGCGAGAGCGCGGCCATCGCGTTGGGGTTGGTCTTTTGCGAGGTGCCGGGCGCCACGCCGAAGAAGCCGGCCTCGGGATTGATCGCGCGCAGGCGCCCCTTCGCATCGGGCCGCAGCCACGCGATGTCGTCGCCCACGGTCCAGATCTTCCAGCCCTTGTCCGCGAAGGGACGCGGCGGGATCATCATCGCGAAGTTGGTCTTGCCGCAGGCCGAAGGGAAGGCGGCGGCGACGTAGGTCTTCTCGCCCTCGGGATTCTCCACGCCGAGGATCAGCATGTGCTCGGCCATCCAGCCCTCGTCGCGCGCCATGGCGGAGGCGATGCGGAGCGCGAAACACTTTTTGCCGAGGAGCGCGTTGCCACCGTATCCGGAGCCGTAGCTCCAGATCTCGCGCGTCTCGGGGAAGTGCACGATATACTTCTCCTTGTTGCAGGGCCAGGGCACGTCCCTCGCGCCGGGCGCGAGCGGGGCGCCGACCGAATGCACGCAGGGCACCACGCGCTTCTGCGTGCGATCGATCTCGCGAAACACCGGCAGGCCGATGCGCGCCATGATGCGCATGTTGACCACGACGTAGGGCGAGTCGGTGAGCTCGACGCCGATCTGCGCGAGCGGCGAGCCGACCGCGCCCATCGAGAAGGGCAGCACATACATCGTGCGGCCGCGCATGCAGCCGGAGAACAGGCCCTTCAACTTGCGCCGCATCTCGAAGGGCTCGACCCAGTTGTTGGTCGGGCCGGCGGCGTCCTTGGAGAGCGAACAGATGAAGGTGCGGTCCTCGACGCGCGCCACGTCGGTGGCGTCGGAGCGGGCGAGGAAGCAGCCCGGCCATTTCACCGGATCGAGGCGGGTGAAGGTGCCGGTATCGACGAGTTGCTCGCAGAGCGCGTCGTATTCCTCCTGCGAGCCATCCACCCAGTGGATCGCGTCCGGCCGCGTGAGCGCGGCGATTTTTTCGACCCACTTCAGCAGGTGCTTGTTCGAGCTGAGGGGCCGCGCGGGATCGCGCGGGGCGGCGGCTTTCTTGGCAGGGGCGGTCGGGGGAGGAAGCGTGGCGTTCATCCCCTGCAGTCTATCCGTGCGGCGCTCCGACCGCGACAGCGTGGAACTACCCTCGCCCGCGGCGTAGGCGGCGCCGGATACGCTCGGCGCTTCGCCCACAAAAAAAGCGGGCCGCCGAGGCGGCCCGTCAAAAGCGGAGCCGAGGCTCCGCACTCCAGATTCGCGCGCCTCACTCCGCGGCGGCGGCGCAGCCCGGGCGGCGGTTGTCCGGCACGCCGACGCGCAGGCCGGTGGCGGGATCGACGACGATGGTCTCCGCGCTGCCCTGCGTGCCGGCCCAGCGCGGCGCCTCGTTGGAGTAGAGCCGGC
>JAUWBD010000173.1 GCA_030605125.1 Verrucomicrobiota bacterium
ACCGCACCGGCCGCCGCCGCCTGTTCTTCGTCGCCTTCCGTCGCGTGTTTGGCGCGCTGCTCGTGATCGCGTGCTTGGTTTCCGGATACTTCGCTTGGCGCATCTGGAACGAAAACCCCGCCGCGCTCGCCGCCCCCTCCAACTCCGCCCCCCTGCGCGAGATCGCCGTGCGCAGCGACGGCGTGCTCGGCCGCGCCTGGGTGGAGCGCACCTTGGACATCGCGCCCGGCACCGCGCTCATGGCGCTCGATCTCGACGCCCTGCGCGACCGCCTGCTCGAGTCCGGCCAGGTGAAGATCGCCGTGGTGGCGCGCCGTTTCCCCGACGTGCTCAACGTCACGCTCGAGGAGCGCAGCCCGGTGCTCCGCGTGCGCGCGCAGGAAGCCGACGGCGTGGAGCGCCACCTCTTCGTGGCGCGCGACGGCTTCGTGTTCGCCGGCGAGGGCTACGACGACTCGACCGTGCTCGGCCTGCCCTGGCTGGGCGGCATCGCGCTCACCCGCAACCTCTCCGGCGTCGGTTTCTCCTCCGTGCCCGGCATGGACTCCGTTTCCGACCTGCTCGGCACCGTGCGCGCCTCGGCCCCGGCGCTCTCGCGCGATTTTCAGGTGATCTCCCTCGCCCGCTACGCCCGCGACGGCGTGATCGTGGTGCGCACGCCCGAGGTGCCCGAGATCGTCTTCGGCACGCGCGACGACTTCTACCGGCAGATCGCGCGGCTCGACTACATCCTCGACGAGCTTCGCGCCCGCCCCGGCGCCGCACCCCTTCGCTCGATCAACCTCTCCATCGGCGGCCGCCAGGTCCCGGTGGCCTTCGATCCTCCGCCCGCCCCGCCCCCGCGCGAGACCGGCACCCGCCGCGTCCGCCCCGCCGCGCCGGCGCAGCCCGCCCCGCAGCAACAGCTCACCTTCTTCCGCATCTGATCGCCCGATGCTCCGGAGGGTTAACCACAGATGGCGCAGACGAACACAAATCCCAAACCCAGCCATGCCGCAGCGGGGTCTTCATCTGCGCCTATCTGCATGATCTGCGGTGGGAAAGGAGCTGTATGAACGTCATCTCTGAGGCCGAGAAAGAGCAGCTCCTCGCCGCCACCCGGTTCTCACCCTCCGCAAAGGGCGAGCGGCCGCCGCCGGCTCCGGTGTTGCCCTTCGAGGACTACCTTCGCTGGGTCGAGCAGCTCGCCCGCGTGCTTCCCCCGCAGCCACGACCCTTCGCGCAAGGCGAGCATTGGAAACTCTGAGCCCCACCTCCGCCCTTCTTCACTTTCTCTTCATCTTAAACTTCACCCTTAAACTAATTCCGACTCGTGCCCGCCTTCTCCAAGTCCCGCATCGTTGGCGCCGTTGAAATCGGCACCTCCAAAGTCACCGTCCTCGTCGGCGAGGTGTCCGGTTCGCGTCTCGAAGTCATCGGCCTCGGCGAATTCCCCTCCCGCGGCGTCGTGAAGGGCGTGGTGGTGGACGCCCCCGCGGCCGGCGAGGCCACCCATCGCGCGCTCGTCGCCGCCGAGCAGAGCGCCAAGGCCCGCATCGAGCAGATCTACCTCGCCCAGAGCGGCGCGCACATCGACGGCTTCTATCACGAAGCCTCGGTCAACGTCGGCGGACTCGAGGGCCGCGTGAGCCAGCTCGACATCGACACCGCCTACGGCCTCGCCAAGTCGAAGGCCCTCCCGCAGGGGCGCTGCATCGTCCACTTCCTCCGCCGCCCCTTCTACCTCGACGGCCAGCTCAACCCCTCGCCCGAGGAGATCCGCGGCGACCGCCTCTCCGTCGGCGTCTGGCACGTGCACGGCGACCAAAACCGCATCGCCGACGGCGTGCACATCATCCGCAATTTCAACCTGCCCGTCACCGAGCTCGTGCTCTCCGGCCTCGCCGGCGGCAACATCCTCACCACCGCCGAGGAGCGCCAGCACGGCGTGCTCGTGATCGACATCGGCGCCGGCACCACCGACTACGCCTACTACCGCCACGGCCGCCCCTACGTCGCCGGCGTCGTGCCCGTCGGCGGCAACCACCTCACCAACGACCTCTCGCTCGGCCTCCGCATCACCGAGGGCCAGGCCGAGAAGATGAAAACCCTCCACGGCCGCGCCACCATCGCGGCCAAGGACCGCTCCGAGACCGTGTGGCTCAATGGCGACATGGGCATCGGCGACCGCCGCTTCCCGCGCATGACGATCGAGCAGATCACGGCGGCCCGCGTGCGCGAGCTGCTCGAGGTGGTGCGCAAGAAGCTGGGCAACATCTACACGCCCGGCGACACCCTCGCCGGCGTGGTCCTCACCGGCGGCAGCTCCGTGCTCCCCGGTCTCGACGACGCGGCGGCCCGCGTCTTCGAGGTCCCCGCCCGCGCCGGCGCGCCCCGCGTCGAGGTGGCCGACAAGCTCCGCCACCCCGCCTACAGCACCGTTCTCGGCCTGCTCCACCAAGGCCTCACTCAACAACTCGAAACGGCAGCCGCCAAACCCGCCGGCTTCTTCGGCAAGGTCCGCCAGGCGATGGATTCCCTCGCGCGCCTGTAATTTCCCAAACCAGTTCAACGCAGAGACGCAGAGACGCAGAGCTCCGAAACCCTCCGATTTCCGCCTACCCCCTCTCTTCCTATCCTCTGCGCCTCCGCGCTAAAATCAAAAACGGCTCCTCTCCCTCCGCCATGTCCGACGCCTCCTCCGAGCTTCCGCTGCCTCTCTCCGCCGACCTGCTCACCGACCGCCGCATCGCTATCAAGGTCGTCGGCCTCGGCGGCGCGGGCGCCAACGCCGTTGACCGCCTCAAGATGGAGAACCTCGACCGCCTCCAGATGGCGGTGATCAACACCGACGCGCAGGCCCTCGCCGCCTCGCCCGTGCAGGACAAGATCCTCATCGGCGCGGGCATCACCCGCGGGCTCGGCGCCGGGGCCGATCCCGACCTCGGCCGCCAGGCCGCCGAGGCCGACCGCGAGAAGATCGCCGCCGTCGTGAAAGACTGCGACCTCGTCTTCCTCGTTGCCGGCATGGGCGGCGGCACCGGCTCGGGCGCCGCCCCCACCGTCGCCGAGATCGCCTCCGAGCAGGGCGCTCTCGTCATCGCCTTTGTCACGCTGCCCTTCAGTTTCGAGGGCGGCCGTCGCGCCAAGCAGGCCGACGAGGCCCTGCAAGCCCTGCGCAAGGTGGCCGACGCCGTCATCCCGCTGCCCAACGACCTCCTCCTTCAGGAAGCGCCCGAGGGCGAGACCGCGCTCGACAGCTTCGCGCGCGCCGACGAGTGGATCGGCCGCGGCGTAAAGTCCGTCTGGTCGATGCTCTTCCGCACCGGCCTGATCAACCTCGACTTCGCCACCCTGCGCCAGGCCTTCCACACCCGCGGCGGCAAGACCCTCTTCGGCCTCGCCACCGGCGCCGGCGCCGATCCCGTCGCCGAGGCCTTGGACAACCTCAAGACCTGCCCGCTCCTCTCCACGCCCGAATTTGCCCGCAAGGCCGACCGCCTGCTGGTCAACATCGTGGGCGGCACCGACCTCAGCCTGGCCAAGGTCAACGAGATCATGGCCGCGGTGAACGACCAGTTCGGCAAGGACGCCCACGTGATCATGGGCGCCGTGATCGACGAGAACTGCCAGGGCCGAGTCGAGCTGATGGTGCTCGGCACGAGCGACATCGGCTCGCGCGTCTTCGCCCCTCGCCGCGGCGCTCCCGCCGGCGCGCGCGGTCGCGGCGCCACCTCCGCGCTCTTTGGCCACGGTCAACACGCCGCCGGCCATGCCGCCGATCCCATCCTCGCGGTCACCTCGACCGAGACCGCCGCCGCGCACGGGGCCGAGCCGGAGCTCGACCTCGGCGCCGCCGCCGCGCCGGCGAAGTCCGCCGGCCGCAAGGGCAAGGGCGGCGCGCTCGCCGTCGCCGCCGATCAAGTCGAGCTGAGCTTCGGCGAACACGAGACCCGCGGCACCTTTGAGAAGAGCGACCGCAATCTCTTCGAGGGCCAGGACCTCGATGTGCCGACCTATCTCCGCCAGGGCCTGAAGCTGCACCTGTAATACCGACGCCCTCCACGGCGTGGGATGTTCAGCGCGAAGCAGCGAAGAACGGATCAACGATCGCCAAGTCCGGATTCTGAACTTGGTTTGTCCTTCGCGGGCCTTGGCGATCTTCGCGTCGAAAAGTCCGAATGGCCCGGGCGATTGGCTGGAGCTGAGCCCGGCTGAGCGCCGGAACGTCCGGGCGCAAAAAAGCGGGCCCGCCAAAACGGGCCCGCGTGAGATCTGGTCGAAAAACGAACCGGAGCCGAAGCCGTTTACTCGGCCTTCTTTTCCTTCTTCTCCTTCTTTTTCTCGAGGTCGGCCTTCATCGCGGCCTTCTCCTCCGGGCTGAGTTTGCCGTCTTTGTTGGTGTCGTATTTCTCGAGGTCGGCCTTGTGCTTGGCCTCGCGGTCGGCCTTCCAGGCGGCCTTTTCCTCGTCGTTGAGCTTACCGTCGCCGTCCTTGTCGTATTTTTTCAATACGCCGGGCGGAACGGGTTTCTCGGCTTTCTCGGCGCCTTCGGCGCGGGCAAACGAAGCGAGGGCGAAAAGCGCCAGGCCGAGCAGGCCCGCGCGGGTGAGCAGGGTGGGGGTGTTCATGGGCAGGGGGATGGGAGCGTAGTTTGGCCAAAAGCTCAAGCGGTCCCTCGGCCGCCCGCACTCTGTCCCCGCGCTTAAGCGGCCCCGTTGTCCGCCTTATAGCGTGCGCCGCCCGCCCGGCGCGGGCGCTTCGGGCTTCGTCGCGCCGACGCTCGGGCTCAAGCTGCGCGGTCGCGTCCCTCCCGCCATGAGCCCCTCTTCCGCCGCTCGTCCCACGCACCGCAGCCAGCCCGACGCCAAGGGCTTTTTCGGCCGCTTCGGCGGCTCCTTCATCCCGCCGGAGCTCCAGCGGCAGATGGACGAGATCAACCACGCCTACCTGCGCATCTGCCGCAGCCACGATTTCATCCGCGAACTCCGCTCCATCCGCACGCATTTCCAAGGCCGCCCCACGCCGGTCTATTACTGCAAAAACCTGAGCGACGCGATCGACGGCGCGCGCATCTACCTCAAGCGCGAGGACCTCAACCACACCGGCGCGCACAAGCTCAACCACTGCATGGGCGAGGCCTTGCTCGCGAGGTTCCTCGGCAAGAAAAAGCTCATCGCCGAGACCGGCGCCGGCCAGCACGGCGTGGCGCTCGCCACCGCCGGCGCCTACTTCGGCATCCCGGTCGAGATCCACATGGGCGCGGTGGACATCGCCAAGGAGCACCCGAACGTCGTGCGCATGAAGATCCTCGGCGCCACGGTGGTGCCGGTGACCTTCGGCGCGCAGACGCTCAAGGAGGCCGTGGACTCCGCCTTCCAGGCCTACCTCGCCGATCCGGTGAACAGCATCTACTGCATCGGCTCGGTGGTGGGGCCGCACCCGTTCCCGCTCATGGTGCGCGAGTTTCAACGCGTGGTGGGCATCGAGGCGCGCGAGCAGTTCCTCGACATGACCGGCGAGCTGCCGGACAACGTGGTCGCCTGCGTCGGCGGCGGCTCCAACGCCATGGGCATCTTCTCCGCCTTTCTCGACGACCCCGTGCGCCTGCACGGCGTGGAGCCGCTCGGCCGCGGCGCGCGTCTCGGCGACCACGCCGCGAGCCTGAGCCACGGCGAGGAGGGCGTGATGCACGGTTTCAACTCGATCATGCTCAAGGACGCCAAGGGCGATCCCGCCCCGGTGTATTCGGTGGCGAGCGGCCTCGACTACCCCTCGGTGGGGCCGGAGCACGCGCACCTGTTCACCTCGGGCCGCACCCTCGCCGGCACGGCCACCGACGAGGAGACGATCCACGCCTTTTTCCGCCTCTCGCGGCGCGAGGGCATCATCCCGGCCCTCGAAAGCGCGCACGCCGTGGCCTATGCGCTGCGGCTCGCGAAGGAGCGCCCCGACGAGTCGATCCTCGTCAACCTGAGCGGGCGCGGCGACAAGGACATCGACTTCGTGATGGAGAAGTTCGGCGACTACGCCGCGCGCGCCGACTATTGAGCGCCCGCCCCGGGTCTCGCGCCCGGCCGGCCCGGGGGAATTGTTTTGAGCGCGGGGCGGGAATGCGGTTTCTCGACCGTTTCGCTTCCTCCGCATGCTCTGGCTGTATCGGCTCCTGTTTCTCCCGGTCGTGCTGCTTTCGGCGCCCTATTACGGGTGGCGGATGCGGCGGCGCGGAGGCTACGGGGCCCACTTCTCGCAACGCTTCGGCGCCACGCCGCCGCTGCCGCCGAAGCCCCCGGGCGTGAAACGCGTGTGGCTGCAAGCGGTGAGCGTCGGCGAGATGCTCGCGATCGCGCCGCTGCTCGAGGCCTGGCGCCGCGATCCCTCCGTGCAGGTGTATCTCACCACCACCACCAGCACCGGCTACGCGGTGGCGGCGGAGCGGTATCTCGCGAAGGGCGCGGTGGCGGCGCTCGGCTATTTCCCGCTCGATTTTTGGCCCTGCTCGGCGCGCGCTTGGCGCGCCATCGATCCCGACCTCGTCGTGCTCACCGAGGGCGAACGCTGGCCGGAGCACCTGCACCAGGCCCGGCGACGCGGCGTGCCGGCGGTGGCGATTAACGCCCGCCTCTCCGACCGCAGCTTTCGCCGCATGCGGCGGCTCGGCCCGCTCGCCCGCCTGCTCACCCGCGGCCTCTCGCGCGTGCTCGCGGCGAGCGCGGGCGACGCGGAGCGTTTCGCGGCCTTTGGCGTGCCGCCCGAACGCATCCTGGTAATAGGCAACCTGAAGCTCGACGTCGCCTTGCCCGAGGTCCCGGCGGACGAGGCGGCGCGGTTCCGCCGCGAGCTCGGGCTCGGCGACGCGCGCATCCTGCTCGGCGCCTCCACCTGGCCCGGCGAGGAGGCGGCGTTGCTCGCGGCCTGGCGCGCCTTGAACGACAGGTCATGGAAACTGTTGATCGTGCCGCGCCACGCCGAGCGGCGCGGCGAGGTGGAGGCCGTGCTCGCGGCCGAGGCCGCCGCGCGCGGACTGCGTTGTCATTTCCGCTCGCGCGGGGCGGCCCCCGGCGAGGTGGATGTCGCCGTGGCCGACACCACCGGCGAGCTGGCACGACTGCTGGCGCTCGGTGACACCGTCTTTGTGGGCAAGACCCTCCCCCCCCACACCGAGGGGCAGACGCCGGTGGAGGCCGCCGCCCGCGGCAAAGCCGTGGTCTTCGGCCCCGGCACCGCAAATTTTCGTATCATCGCCCGCGAGCTCGAGGAATGCGGCGCGGCGCGGCGCGTGGCCGACGCGGCGGGTCTGGTCGAGGCCGTGCAAACGCTTGCGGCGGATGCGGACGCGCGCGCAGCGGCGGGCTCCGCCGGGCTGCGTTGGCACGCGGGAAATCGCGGCGCCGCGGAGCGCACGCGGGCCGCTCTTGAAGAGATTTTGCGTGGGCGGAAATAAGGGTTGAACCGGACGGGCACGGCCTATGCGTTGAAACCCTTTCGCGGATGCAAAACCACGGCCCGAAGCGCGTCTATACCCCACATTCGCTGGAGTTCTGGTTCAGCCGGTTGGAGCACAACTGGGAAACCTATTTTACCGCCGCCCAGCTCGAGCGCGGCCACGCCATCTATCGCGAGGGCGAGGTGCGCGAGCTGGAGCTCACCGACGGCGATGCGATCGTGCACCGGCGCATCGAGAAGAAGGACGAATACGCCGTGATCGAGTGGGCCGAGAAGGGCTTCTCGGTGCGCTCCTCCACCACCGATACGGATGCCGCCCACGCGCTCGCCGTGGCCGGCCTGCACGAGATCGAGGAACTGGTCGCCGACGAGATTTCGCCCCTGCCCGACAGCACGCCGCCTTTTCCCGTCGAGGCGGCCCAGCAGGCCAACGGCCACGCGCCGGGCGCCGCCGGAGCCTCCGCCGCCGCGATTCCCGCCGAGCGCAAATCACCCGCCGCCTCCGCCGCCAAGCCCACCGCCGGTCCCGCCTCCTCGCCGGCCGCCGCGGCCGGCTCGCTCGCGAAGGGCGCGCGCACCCTCCTGCTTTCCTTCGTCACGGCCGACGAGGGGCTCACTTTCTCCGCTTGGTGGCTCGCCGCCGACAAATCCCGCCAGCCCGCCCTCGGGCCGGCCTCGCGCGAGCCGGGCGTGCCGCACGCCAGCTCGGGCGAACGCGCCAAGCTCATCGGCCTCGCCTCCTACGCGCGCAAGGCGCACTTCGTCTATCGCCAGGAGCTCGGCACCTACCTGATGGGCTCGGTCGCGGAGATTCCCAACTTCCTCAAGACCACGCTGCCCGCCTGGAAAAAGCTCTTCGGGGTCGAGCTCGACGCCGCATCCGCGCTGCTGCTGAAGGGCCCGCAGGAGATCACGATCGAGGCCGTCGCCGGCACCACGCGCCGCGGCGCCAAGGGCGCGGGCCTCGACGCCGCGCTCGACCTGCGCTGGATTTTCAAGGCCGGCGAGCGCCTCCTTAGCGAGGCCGAGGTGAAGACCCTCACCAACAAAAACACCACGCCCGTCATCCTGCCCAGCGTCGGCATCGTGAGCCTGCCGGTGGAAAAGCTCGCGGTGGTGCGCTCCTGGGAAAAGGGCGCGGCCGAGACGCACGGCGAGGGCGCGCTCTCGCCCTACCTGATCTTCTCCCTCTTCAACGACGCGCGCTTCAAGCTCACCCTCTCGCCCGAGCTCAACGCCTGGCGCGACAGCGTGCTCGCCGGCCCGAAGGAAGCGCCGCATCTGCCCGAGCGCCTGCGCCCCTACCAGCGCCGCGGCGTCGAGTGGCTCCACCACCTCGCGGACAAAGGTTGCCACGGCCTGCTCGCCGACGAGATGGGCCTCGGCAAGACCCTCCAGGTCATCACGCTGCTCGCCACCCGCCGTATCGACGACCTGCCGAGCCTGATCGTGTGCCCCGCCAGCGTGGTGCCGGTGTGGCAGGAGGAGATTGCCCGCTTCCACCCCGAGCTGACGGTGGACGTGCTCAAGACCGGCCACGACTTCTCCTCGCGTGGCGCGCCCTGCGTCTGGCTTTCCAGCTACACCCAGCTCCGCAAGCACCGATCGATTCTCGCCAAGCACAAGTTCGCCTACGCCGTGCTCGACGAGGGCCAGTTCATCAAAAACCCCGACGCGAAGGTCACGCAGACCTGCTTCGCGATCCGCGCGCAGCACCGCATCGTGCTCAGCGGCACGCCGCTCGAGAACCGCCAGCTCGATCTCTGGTCGATCTTCCGCTACCTCCTGCCCGGCCTGCTCGGCTCGCGCACCGCCTTTGAAAACGCGATCGCGAGCGACCGCGCCGGCACGCTCTCGCGCCTGCGCGCCCAGCTCGCGCCCTTCATGCTCCGCCGCACCAAGGCCGAGGTCGCCGCCGAGCTGCCGCCCAAGCAGGAGATGGAGCTCATCTGCCCGCTCACCGACGTGCAGCGCGAGGAGTATGCGCGCATCTGCAACGAGGGCCTCTCGCGCCTCGGCGACGATGTCGGCGCGGCGATGCGCGAGAAGAGCTTCGGCTTCCTCGCCCTGCTCACGCGGCTGCGCCAGGTCTGCTGCGATCCCGACATGTTGCCTTGGCGCAAGGCGCCCCTTGCCGACTCGGGCAAGATCACGCTGCTTGTCGAGAAACTCGCCGAGATCGTCGCCGCCGGCCACAAGGTCGTGATCTTCTCGCAGTTCGTGATGCTGCTCGACCGCGTGAAGGAGGCGCTCGTGCAAAACTTCCCGGAGCTGCCGCGCTACGAGCTCACCGGCATGACGCTCGACCGGCAAAAGCCCGTGCAATCCTTCCAGGCGGCGGAGGGCGCGGCGGCGATGCTCGTCTCGCTCAAGGCGGCCGGCACCGGCATCACGCTGCACGCGGCGGACTACGTTTTCCTGCTCGACCCGTGGTGGAACCCGGCGGTCGAGGCGCAGGCCGTGGACCGCGTGCACCGTCTCGGCCAGAAGAGCACGGTCTTCGTGTATCGCATGGTCACGGCCGGCACGATCGAGGAGCGCATCGAGGCGTTGAAGGCGTCGAAGAAGGATTTGTTCAACCAGGTCGTCGGCGGCCAGGAAGGCGACTTCGACCTCAGCCAGCACTTCGTGTCGCTGCGCGAGCTGGTGCAGCTCACGGGCGGCGCGACGAGCGTGGACAATCCCGACTCGGCCGGCGGCGACGGCCCGGGCGGCGAGGCGACGAACGGCGGCGGCCCCTCGTCCCCGGCCCCGATCGCGACCGCGGCGGGCTGAGGCCGACGCGAGGCGAGAAGTCTTGGTTTCGCACCAAGACCGCCCGCCCAGAATCTTAGAGTCGCTCCATCTCTGTTGGCTGCGCTCCGCTCCGGCTAACCCGGGTTCTCATCGGCTAAAGTGGCGGAGAGGGTGGGATTCGAACCTCTGCACCTCGATTTGGCTAAATCGAAAGATTACACGGAATTAGTTGATTATTAAAGTCTTGGGATGTGTTTCGGAATGCAGGAGGGTGCGGGAAAATGAAGCGAAAAGCAAGGACGCGGGCAACATTTGGGCAACCTTTCCAACGCAAAACCCGGCGCTTGAATCATCGATAGTCGGAGCAGGCGCCGGGGGTGGCGCAGTTGTGTCCGTCAAGTTCAGCAAAAGCGGCTGGGTGGTTTGGTGATTAGGGTGTGTCTGGGAAAGGCCGAAGGGTAATAGTATTCATTTTTTTGATACTTTATTCTTGCGGGCGCCCCGGCTTTCTGTTGGATATCGCGCTGTGAACCAACAGCTAAGGTTCGTCCTGTCGGACGCCGACTGGGACGAGCTAAAAAAATTAAGGCCCGCAGGGACGCCCTGACCGGGACGAAGCGTTGTGGGCGCGTGTGCAAGGACATGCGTCTGCGTATAGAAGCAATCTTGTGGGTGCTGCGCACGGGAGCGCCGTGGC
>JAUWBD010000207.1 GCA_030605125.1 Verrucomicrobiota bacterium
GCGGCGCGCCGGGCGTGAACTGCTCCTGGAAACGCAGGCGCCCCGCCTCGGCGGGCGCGGAGGCGGCGAGGCTCTGCACCATGTCGGGCACGTCGCTGATGAGGCTGTGGCCGATGTAGAACGCGGCCAGTTCTCGCGCGGACGCGGCGGGCGCCGCGCCCGTGGCGGACCAGGCGAACGCGGCGACAAAACCGGATGCGGCGCAGGCGCGCAGGAGGCGGCGCAGAGTCGGAAGCGGATTCACGGGCGCATCCTTTACCCTTGGCTCCAATCGAAGACGACTCCCATCGCGGTGGCGCGATCCTCAGTGAGGCGGCGGTAGGCCTCCGGCGCCTGCACGGGCGTGAAGCGGTGGGTGATGAGGTCGGCCACGCGCATGCGGCGCTGCGCGACGTAGGTCATGAAGAGGTCGGCCATGTGGTTGCGCGTCCACCACGCGTGGTCGTTGGCGGTCTTGGGCGGGTTGTTGTCGTGCGCGCCGATGATGCTGAGGCCGCGGCTGATCAACTCGCCCGTGAGGTGCTGCTGGGTGGGCGTGCCGGCGTCGCCAAGGAGCACGATTTTGCCGAGCGTGCGGGTGAGCGGAAAGGTGAGCGGCAACACGGACGGGTGCCCGGTGATATCGTAAACGACATCCGCGAGGCGGCCGCCGGTGGCAGCGAGCACGT
The DNA here is from genome assembly GCA_030605125.1 of Verrucomicrobiota bacterium. Classification (GTDB taxonomy): domain Bacteria; phylum Verrucomicrobiota; class Verrucomicrobiia; order Opitutales; family Opitutaceae; genus IMCC26134_A. The sequence goes on from JAUWBD010000207.1 coordinate 669, forward strand.
CGGCGCGCGCCTCGGCCGCGCTCTTCTGAAGCGTGAGCGTGGCGCCGTGGGCGCGGGCCATCTCGAGGCGGCGCGGGGCGGTGTCGATCGCAACGATCTCGCGCGCGCCGAGCAGGGACGTGAACTGCACCGCGAGCTGCCCAAGCAGGCCGAGGCCGATGATCACGACCGCGTCGCCGAGCTCGTGGTGGGCGCGACGCACGCCGTTTTGCACGATGCAGGCGATGCCGAACCACACCGCCTCGTCGTCGCTCACCGCGTCGGGGATGCGCACGAGCGCGGACTCGGCGGCGGTGACGTAGCGTTGGTGGCCGGTGCGCGTGGCAACGCGGTCGCCGGCCTTGAAGGCGGTGACGCCCGCGCCGGTTTTCACGACGACGCCGGCGCCGGTGTAGCCGGAGTAGAAGGGATACTTCACCCACTCGTCCCAATGGCTGCCGGGCTCGAAGCGCCGGCCGAGGCAGGTGAGCTCGGTGCCGGTGCTGATCAGCGTGCGACGCGTCTCCACGAGGGCCTCGCCGGCGGCGGGCTCGGGCACGGGCAGCTCGTGCAATTCGACCTGGTTGACGCCGGTGAAGGCGACGGCGGTGTTTTTCATCTGGTTGGGAAAACGTGAGCCAGGATCACAGGTCCTCGGGACGCAGCGGCGCGGCGACGGTGATCGGCCCTTCCTCGGACTCCACGCGCAACTCGCAGCGCCCGTCGGCGGTGGACACGCTCCAGAGAGGCGGGCGCGTCGCGGAGACCGGTTGCAGGGCGAGCGAAAAGGCCACGGCGAAACTCTCCACGCGCGCGGGCTCGAGCACGAGCGGAGCGCCGTCGTCCACCACCGCGCAGAGCGCGACCTCGCCGGCGCGGTGCCGCAAAGTCCACCCGATGCGATGGCCGGCGAACAAGGCCGCGGCCGGCTGCACGACGGCCGCCCACGCGCCGCTCGCAAGGACGAAGACGCCGGGCGAGACCTCGCGCGCGGAGGCGGCCGGGCCGCGCAAGGTGATCGCGACCTCGAGGCCGGCGATGCGGAAGATCCCGTCGGCGGGTTTGTCGAGCACGTCGTGGAAATCGCCCCGTCCGGTGACGAGCGAGCAGATGGCCGCGATCTCGCGGCCCGCCTGCGCGGCGCGCACGGCGCCGGAGCAAAAATCGCGGTCGCCGCCGTGGCGCACGGTCACGCGCAGCGTGGCGACATCGTCGGCGCCGACGGTCCAGCAACCGAGGATCGGGCGGCGCTGCGTCCAGAGATTTTCGTAGTTGGCGGAGCCGAGGCAGGCGTCGGGCCCGCGCCAGCGCGTGGCGCTGCGTTCGCGTTTGGGCTCGGTGGCGGACCAGACGTAGCGGCGGCGGGTGACGCGCTCGGTGCGCGCGGCGGCGAGCACCTCCTCGCGCAGATCGGCCGGGCAAGGCTGCGGCGGCATCGGGTAGGCGGGCGCCTGCCCGGGAGCGGCGACGAGCGAGCGCGGGCGGAAAAGCGCGAGCCCGAGGCGCTCCTCCCACTGCGCGGAAAGTTCCAGCGACAGCAGGTCGTCGTAGGTGCGGCTGAGCGGGCCGCAGAGTTGCCCCGTCGGCAGGTGGAGCGCGTCGGTGAAGTCTTCCCAGCAGAGGCGGTGCACGCGGGTGATCAGCGCGCGCAGGCGCGGCGAGCGCGCGAGCAGGAGGCCGCGCTCGGCCTCGGTGAGCATGAGGAGGCCGTAGGGCGGGCTGCTGTATTCGGTGAAGCCGCCCTGCTCCTCGACGTGCGCGAGGAAGCGCTCGAGGCGGCGCTCGGCGTAGTGCAGCAACACGGGGTCGTCGAGCAGCTCGCCGGCGACGCCCGCGACGACGGCGCCCTTGAAGGCGATGTTGGTGTAGCCGGGGCCGACGTTGCGGCGAAAAATCGAGTAGGCGGCGGCGGCGAGCGCGCGCTCCGCCGCCTCGAGACGGATGGGCTCCAGGCGATCGCGATGGAGGCCGAGCAGGTGGGCGAGGCGCACGCCGCAAAAGTCGGCCCAGTTCCAATCGGGCGGCGCCATGCGGTCGATCGGCTCCTCGAGCAGCCAGGGCCAGATGCCGTAGGTGGGGCTGGCGGGATCGAGATCTTGCAGCGGGAGGACGGCGGCGAGGATGCGGTCCACGCGCGCGAGCGACACCGCGTCGCCCTGCTCGGCGAGGCCGAGAGCGTGGTCGAGCGCGCTGCGCACCTCGTGGACGATCGTGCCGGCGGGGATGCGCGTGTGGTAGCCCGGGCCTTTCCACCGGGTGCGCAGGAGGCCCGCTTCGGAGTCGAAGAGGGCCTCGGCGGCGGCGAGATAATCGATCAACGCGGCGCGTGGCGCCACGGCGGAGGAGAGCGTCGGAGTCATGAAAGACGGGAAGGCCCGAACCGCTCCGGCGGATGGAGCGGCGAAAGGCGAAATAGCGGGGCGGCGACGAGCGCGTTCAGTTGCGCGGACCTTCCGCGAAGCACTCTTCGGTCGTGATCTCGGTGTCGCGGTAGGCGGCGTGGCCGTCGAGGTAAACCAGGATGGTTCGGTTGCCGGGATACGGCCAGAACACCGCCTCGGTCGGCACCGTCGCGGGCAGCGGCGCGGGCACCCCGTTTACGAAGCCCCATTTGCCTACCGCGATGTAGGGAGTGCGAGACGGATTCGGATAGGCGGAGAGCAGCCGGAAGTTGTTTTCCGCCGGTCCAGTAGGACTCTGCGGGTAGAGCCGCTTGTTGGTGGCGAAGGACAAGCTGCGGGCGATGCCGTTGTAGGACCCGAGGTATTCAGTCGGCAGGGTTCGGTTCACGTAGAGATCGGTGAGCGCCTGCACCGTGGCGGTGCCAAAGTTGGACTGGTTGAGCTGCGAGCTCAGATAGGGCGCGGCGCGGGTCCAGTAGTTGCTGCCCCAGGAGTCGCCGCTGCCAAACACCGCCACGACGTTGATCTTGTTTCGGTTTTCCTGCGCGTAGAGCTGCATCGCGGTGCCGAGCTGACGCATGTTCGAGAGGTCCACCGAGGCGCGGGCCGACTGGCGCACGCGGCCGACGACAGGAATGAGGATGGCCGCGAGGATGCCGATGATCGCGATGACGGTGAGCAACTCGATCAGCGTGAAGCCGCGGGCGGGGAAACGGGAACGAAGGCGGGGGCGAAAGGGAAACATGGGGGGATGGGGTGAAGGCGAAGGGGGTGCTTCGGTGAGACAGAGAATCGGCACAGGCGGGCGGGCTCGCGACGGCAACGGTGGTGGACAGTCAACTGGCGCCTCAGAGGCGGCGGCGCGTTTACTGCATGGTTTTGCTGACGCCGTCGCGGGCTTCGGTGCGACCGAAGCCGCGGGCCGTTTCGCTCAGTTTTCGACGAGGCGGGCGCGGCCCCAGACGGAGCGGTCGCCGGAGTTTTTGGCGGTGCCGTTCCAGACGAGTTGCTGGAGGCGCGCGATGCCGTCGTCGCTGTTGTCGATCGCGAGGTCGAAGAGCAGCTCGAGGTCGGCGCGCGGCTCGATGCCGAGGGCCTTCCACGGCAACTCGGCCTGGAGGGTGTAGCCGTCGCCGGTGACGTCCTTGATCACGAGCACGCGGCAGAGCGCGCCGGCGTCGGGGTGGTCCACGATGTGCACGCCCGGCTTCGCGCCGGCGGAGAGAAGGACCTGGCGGTCGCTGAAGAGCATGTTGCCGGGCTCGTCGAGCTGGCGCGCGCCGAGGAAGAGCTCGACGGCGTCGCCGCTCCAGTAGCGGCCGGGCGGGTGGTCGTTGCGCCCCGGGGTCGGGTCCTTGACCTGGATGAGGAAGTGGAGCGCGTTTTCATCCCAGCAGAGGCGGAAATCGCCGCGCAGTTTCGGGTTGGGGTTGCCGCTCGCGAGACGCGTGGGCTCGACGGGCTCGGCGGGGCGGCCCGGCCAGTTGGTGGTGGTGCCGTCGAGCTTGAGGCCCGGCAGCGCGCGCGGGATGGCGACGACCTTCGCGCCGCCCTTGCCGCCCACGCCGGAGAAGCGCGCGTCCTCGAAGGCGAAGGGCCGGGCGTCGCCGAGGATGAGGTCGTAGATGCGGGCGTGCGTCTCGCGCGCGGCGGCGACGAGCTCGAGGTAGGCGCGGCCGGTCACGTCCACGAGGCCGGTGTTGTTGCCCTCGCCGTTGAAGCCCTCGAAGAAGCGGCCGGTCACGGACTGGTCAGCGTAGATGAACCACTGCGAGCCGACGACAAAGGGCAACGCGGCCGACTGCTCAACGTAGTTGCGGTAGCCGAGGCCGCGCTCGCGCTGGTCGCGCACCTCCTTGCCGCCGCCGAGGCCGGCCTCGGTGGAGCTGTAATACCATTCGCTGAGAATGATCGGACGGCCGCTCCACTCGCGGACCTTGCGCAGGAAGGCGGGCTCGATGCCGTAGGTGTAGTAGTTGACGCTCACGACATCGAGATACTTGCCGCCGATGCGCACGACGTCCTCGTTGTTGGCGGTGTGGGGCGTCCAGCGGCTGCCGATGAGCAGGTGGTTGGAATCGTGGCGGTCGAAGACGCGGCGGACCATGCCGTAGTAGGTTTCCAGATACAGGCGGTAGAACTCGCGCATGTCGGCCGCGCCGGCCTCGGTGCGGATGAAGAGCGGGGCCTCGAGCAGCTCGTCGAAGGAGCCGAAGGGCGTGGCGGGGCCCCAGGCGGCGTTGAAGGCGGCGATGTCGGGGTAGCGGGCGCGAAGGCCCTCCACGAGGCGGCGCTTGGCGGCGACGCGGCTGGCCGGGTAGGCGGCGACGAGCTTGGGCAGGATCTCGAAGTGCTGCTCGTTGCCGAGGAAGTAGCCGATGACGAGCGGGTCCTGCGCGCGGGCCGGGAGCGCGGCGGCGAAGGCGCGCTCGAGCGCGGCCTCGGCGCCCTCGGCGAAGGGGTCCATCAGCTCGGCGGCGCCGACGCGGTCGGGCAGCATCTTCACGCCCTGTTCCTTGCCGCTGGGCAGCGTCATCACGTAGGGGAAGCCGCGCTCGCGCATGGCGTCGGAGTAGCGGGTGAAGGCGCCGGCGCTGTTGAAGCCCCAGGTGCGGAGCTGGTCCACCACCTCGCCGGACCAGTCGTCGTAGGAGTAGGCGCGGCCGTGCCGGCGGATCCAGTTGGCGATCTGGAAGGAGAACACGCCCCAGTCGGGCCGGTTGTCGCGCCAGGCGCTGCGGAAGGTCTCGTCGGAGGTGGCGGGCAGCCACTCGTAGATGCGCTCGCGGCCCTTCACGGTCGTGTAGTCGTCGGTGTTGGCGATGCCGCAGACGCCGAGCTGGAAGAAGGCGTTGCCCTCGGGCGTGACGAGGACCTCGCGCCCGGAGTCGAGGCGGGCGACGTGGAAGTAGCCGGTTTTTTTGAGGCCGAGGCGCTCGCCGCTGCCGGCGAGGCCGCCGAAGGCGTCGGTGGCGGGCGCGGCGGGATGCGGCGTGGCGATCTCGGCGGGCAGGCGGAGGGCGCGCAGCCCGGCCTCGTCGCGGATCTTGCCCGGGTAGTCCTTGCGCGCCGACTGGCCGAAGCGGTCCACGAGGAATTTCCGCTCCGCGCCGGCCTCGGCCTTCACGGGATCGAGGCGGAAGGCGAAGGAGTTTTTTCCCGCGTGGCGGCGCAGGTCGTAGAAGTAGTTCCACGCAAAAACGTTCCAGTTCCAGGTGCGGTTGTCCTGGATTTGTTGATACGCACCGGGCGTGGTGATGGCGACGCCCTCGCCGAGCGGGTGGATGATCTCGAGCCGCTGCGCGTCGCCGGCGTGGATGATCTGTTTATCCTTCGCGACGGGAAACTCGACCGGCTGGCCGCCGCCGAGGGTGAAGCGGCCGCCCTGGTTGAGGTTGATGGGCAGCAGCGTGGTGAAGCGCAGCTGCGAGGCGCCGTCCGGCAGGGACACGAAGGAATACTCGATCGCGCCCGCCGCGGCGGCGATCTCGAGGACGAAGCCGTTGGGATAAGTGGCGCGCGTCCGGCCGCGCTCGGCGGCGGAGAGCACGGGCTTGTGCTCGGTCTTGTCGGCGAGCACGAGGACTGGCGGCGGCACGGTGAAGCGGCCGACCTCGCCGGCCTCGATCACCGCGCCCCGCTCGGCGAGCTGGATTTTGACCGACGCCGCGAGAGCGCAGCAGGGCAGGAGGCAAAGGAGGAGCAGACGGTGAAGACGCATGGCGCGGGAAGGGACGTGGGGCGTGAGGAGGGGAAGGCGCCCCGCCTGTGAAGCGGAACCGCCGGAACGCCCGATTGCACTGCCCAAGACCGTGCCTTTCGACGTCGCGGCCGGTTGACAGTCAATGACGACCGAAACCCACCCGCAAAACCACAACGCCAGCCCCCAGAAAAAATCGGGAAATCCCGGCCCCGAGCCGCCCTCGTTAGGGTTCAATCCCGATGTAAAGAGAATGTAATTGCGGGGATTGCAAGTGCCAGATGCCGTTTGCAAACCATCCGCCAATGAAGCCCTACCACAAACAGAAGCTCCACACCATCAACAAGTTTGTCCTTGGTTCACTTGCCGCCACCCTGCCTGTGGTCACCGCTGCGCAGGTTTTTAATTACGGCGACGACCAACTGTTTGCGGTCGAGCGCGCGCTCCAAAACGGCGGCTTCCAAACCGTCAACGCCAACGGCGCGATCCTCAACGGCGGCGGCAACGGCGGCTACTTCGTCCAGTCCGGCACCCTCCAGATCAACAACGCCACGCTGATGAACTTCGCCGTCACCGGCGGCGACGGCAGCGGCGGCGGCGCCGGCCTCGGCGGTGCTCTCTTCGTCAACAGCGGGGCCACCGTCATCCTCCACAACGTCAGTTTCCTCAACAACCACGCCCAGGGCGGCGACGGCGGCGTGGGCGTGGTCGGCGGCTCCTTGAACAATCGCTTCAACGGCGTCCCCACCGCCGCCAATGGAGGCAACGGCTACACCCCCACCCAGTCCACCTACACCGACATCGGCGGCACCACCGGCACCAAGGGCCACAACGGCGCCAACAGCACCACGTTCATGGGCGGCGCCGGCGGTGCGGGCGGCGATGGCGGCGACGGCGGCGACCGCAGCATCAGCGGCATTCTCGGCGTGACCAACGCCAGCCTCGGGCTCGCGGGCTTGATCAGCCAGATGGTGGCCGCCGCGGCCAATCCCTTCACCGCCAACGTCGCGGTCGGCCTCGCCGCCTCCATCGCGCAGGCCGGCATCACCCTCGGCGACGCGATCGCCTCCCTCGCCTACTTCGACAAGGCCCTCGCCGACGGCCACATCGGCCTCGGCGGCTCCGGCGGCAACGGGGGCAACGCCGGCGCCAGCGGCTTCGGCGTCGGCGGCAATGTCGGCGGCGCGGGCGGCGACGGCGGCACCGGCGGCAAGAACTGGGGCGGCTCCGCCTACAAGGGCGGCGCGGCCGGCGGCGACGGCGGCGATGG
>JAUWBD010000160.1 GCA_030605125.1 Verrucomicrobiota bacterium
TCACATCGACATCGACCACCTCGCCACGCTTTCGCGGCTCGCGCTCACGCCGGAGGAGAAGGCGAAATTTTCCGCGCAGCTCGGCGACATCCTCGGTCACATCGAGCAGCTCAAGCAGGTGAACGTGGACGGCGTGGAGCCCACCGCGCACGCCACGCCGATCTTCAACGTCCTCCAGGCCGACGAGCCGCGTCCGGGCCTGCCCGTCGAGGACGCCCTGCGCAACGCGCCCGCGCAGCGCGACCACATGGTGCTCGTGCCCCGCGTGGTCGAGTAGGGGACGGGCGCCCATGATCGCGAACCCGCCTTCGCGAGGCGGTCCGCATCTTTCGCGTTTTTCTCAACCCGCCGCCGCCGCGACGGCTTTTTCGCGAGACGCTTTTTCCAGCGGGAAACTCGAGGCCGAGCCATGGGGAGCTGGCGGCGGCACGCGGCCCGAGCTCGCGCCGGGCGCGGTGAGCGTGTGCGGGTAGGGGCGCTCGGTGCCGAAGGCGTCCAGCGCGGCGATGGTGCCCGCGGCGATGGCGGTGAGCGCCTCCTGAGTGAAGAAGCCCTGGTGGCCGGTCACCAGCACGTTGGGAAAGGTGATAAGCCGTGCCAGCGATTCGTCGCGCAGGCCGCGCCCGGATTGGTCGTCGTAGAGCAGCGGGGCCTCGTCTTCATACACATCCAGGCCGAGGGCGCCGAGCCGGCCGGTTTCCAAGGCGTCGGCGATCGCGCGGGCGTCGATCAGGCCGCCGCGGGAGGTGTTGATGAGCACGGCGCCCCGTTTCATCCAGCCCAGCGTGGTGCGGTTGATGAGGTGCCGGGTGTTGGGCAGGAGAGGGCAGTGGAGCGAGACGACGTCGGCCTCGGCGAGCACGGATTCGAGCCGGCCAAACTCGACCCCGCGCGCCAGCGCCTCCGGGGAGGGCCGCGGGTCGTAGGCGAGCACGCGCATGCCAAAGCCGAGCAGGATGCGACCCACGATGACGCCGATCTTGCCCATGCCGATCAGCGCGACGGTCTTGCCGTGCAGATCGAAGCCCATGAGGCCGTCGATGGCGAAGTTGCCCTCGCGCACGCGCGAGTAGGCGTGGGGGATGCGGCGCACGAGGGCGAGCAGCAGCGCGATCGTGTGCTCGGCCACGGCGTGCGGGGAGTAGTTGGGCACGTGCGTGACGGTGAGGCCGAGGGCGCGCGCGGTGGCGAGGTCCACGTGGTTGTAGCTGGCGGAGCGGAGGGTCACGAGTCGCACGCCGCCGTCGGCGAGCGCGGCGAGCGCCGAGGCGTCGGCCCGGTCGTTTACGAAAATGCTCACCGCCTCGCGACCGGCGGCGAGGGCGGCGGTGTGTCGGTCGAGCCGGGCCTCGAGGTAGTGCAGCACATGGCCCGAGCGGGCGTTGGCGGCGTCGAGGAAATGGCGGTCGTGGGCCTTCGCGCTGAAGACGGCGATTTGCATGGCGGGGTGGAGGGCTGATCCCGACGGCGAAGGGGAGTCGCGAGCGGGGTGGGGTTGCGACGCGAGAAGAGCGGAAAGGATTGCGCGAGCGAGGCGGCGTGGCGAGACCCGATTGATGGGGAGGGGCGGTTTTCATCATCTGCTTATGTCTGCCGCGCAGCCATTAACCGGCGGTTTCGACTGGCGGGACCCCTCTTCGCCGGCGAGGGTGCGTCCATGGAACAATATTTGCGCGGCGCGCTCCGGCTTTTGCTCGTGGTTTGCGTGCTTTCCGTGGCGGGCTACGTGGCCTTTTGCGCGATGGTCGCCTCCAACAAGGAGTCCATTCTCTACCCGAGCCACGGGCGGGAGCGGGCGGCCGGGCGGATGCCGCCGCCGGGCGTGGAGGCCTGGTGGCGGGAGCTGCCGGGGGGCGGCGGCCGGGTGGAGGCGTGGTGGCGGCCGGCCGAGGGCGCGGCGCCGGGGCGGCCCGCGCCGGCGGTCATGTATTTCCACGGCAACGCGGAGCTGATCGACGACAACCTGCCGGTGGCCGAGCTGTGGAATCGCCTGGGGGTGTCGGTGCTCCTCTGCGAGCACGTGGGCTACGGGCGCTCGGCCGGGCGGCCCTCGCTGGAGGCCGATCTGGAGAATGCCGCCGCCTGGTTCGATCTGCTGGCGGCGCGGCCGGAGGTGCGGGCGGACGCGGTGATCGCGCACGGCTTCTCGCTCGGCGCGTCTTTCGCCGCGCAGCTCGCCGCGCGGCGGCCGGTGGCGGGGCTGGTGTTGGAGAGCACGTTTTCGAGCCTGCCGAGCATGGCGCGGGGCATGCGCGTGTGGCTGTGGTTTGGCGGCGAGCGGATGGACACCGCGGCCGTCCTGCGTGGGCTGGAGGCGGGCGTGCCGGTGTTGATCACGCACGGGCGCGGCGACCGGGTGATTCCGGTCGCGGAAGGCCGGCGGCTGGCGGCGGCGCGGCCGGAGGCGCGCTACGTGGAGGACGACTTTCCGCACGTGCCTTGGGCGCAGGACGAACCGGACGCGCTCCTGTTGCGCAAGTTTGTCGCGGATGTCCTCGGCCGGGCGCGGACGGACTAGACGCTTGCGTCGCCCGCGTCCGCCTCGGCAGCCTTTACCTTTACGTCACAGCCATGAAACAACGCACGCTCGCCCGCGAGGTCTCTATTTCCGGCCAGGCCCTCCATACCGGCGAAACCGTCACGCTCACGCTCAAGCCCGCCGCGACCGATTCCGGCTACGTGTTCCGTCGCGTGGACCTCAACGGCTCGCCCGAGCTCAAGCCCCGCGTCGAGCTGGTCGGCGACCTCGTGCGCCAGACCACGATTCAGGAAGGCCACGCCAAGGTCCACACGGTCGAGCACGTGCTCAGCGCCCTCCACGGCTGCGGCATCGACAACTGCGTGATCGAGATGACGGCCTCCGAGCCCCCGATTCTCGACGGCTCCTCCAAGCCCTACGTCGATCTCATCATGCAGGGCGATCCGGTGGAGCAGGACAAGGAGCGCGAGTATTTCGTGCTCGAGGAGCCGGTCTCCATCCAGAAGGGCAACTCGTCCATCATCGCGCTGCCGCACGACGGCTTCAAAATCTCCTGCACCTCGGCCGACGACCGCGGCATCCACGCGCAGTTTCTCTCCCTCGGCATCGATCCCGACGTCTATATGACGCAGATCGCCGCCGCCCGCACCTTCACGGTGTATGAGGACATCGAGGCGCTCATCAAGATGGGCAAGATCAAGGGGGGCTCGCTCGACTGCGCGGTCGTGATCAAGGGCGACAAGATCCTCTCCAAGGAGGGCCTGCGCTTCAAAGACGAGTTCGTTCGCCACAAGATGCTCGATATCATCGGCGACATCACGCTGCTCGGCGCCCCGATCAAGGCGCACATCATCGCCACCCGCCCCGGCCACGCGATCAACGCCGAGCTGACCCGCGCCCTCGCTGAGAAGCTCGCGGAGAAAAAGAAGGGTCCGAAAAAGAAGCCGCGCCCGGCGATGGTGCTGCCCACCGAGACCGAGCTCGATATCCGCCGCATCCTCGACACGCTGCCGCACCGCTACCCCTTCGTGATGATCGACCGCGTGGTCGAGTTTGTCGGCGAGGACGCGCTCGTCGCGATCAAGAACGTCTCCATCAACGAGCCCTACTTCCAGGGCCACTTCCCGAACAACCCCGTGATGCCCGGCGTGCTCCAGCTCGAGGCTATGGCCCAGGCGGCCGGCATCCTCATGCTTCGCCGCGGCAGCAGCGAGGGGAAGACCTCCCTCTTCATGAGCGCCGACAAGGTGAAGTTCCGCAAGCCGGTGCGCCCCGGCGACCAGCTCATCCTCAACGCCAAGCTCACCAAGACCCGCGGCAACAAACTCGCGAACGCCGAGGTCACCTGCACCGTGGACGGCCAGGTGGTCTCCTCCGCCGAGCTGATGTTCGCCATCCTCGACAGCAGCGAAGTCGAGGGCTGATTCCACAAAACCTTGAACGCAGAGACGCAGAGGCGCAGAGCTGGCAATCGATGAAGGCGGGTATCCTTTCTTTTTCCTTTCTCCGCGTCTCCGCGCCTCTGCGTTAAAAATCGACCCTCCGCCCCCGCGATGCCGACCCTCATCCATCCCACCGCCGTCGTCGATCCCGCCGCGCAGCTCGGCGCCGACGTTGAAATCGGCCCGCTCTGCTATGTCGGCCCCGGCGTGCGCCTCGGCGATCGCACGCGCCTGCACCACCACGCCTCCGTCGAGGGCGACACCTGGCTCGGCGAGGCCTGCGAGGTATTTCCCTACGCCTGCATCGGCGGCAAGACGCAGGACCTGAAGTTCAAGGGCGGCCGCCCGGGCGTGCGCATCGGCGCGCGCAACGTCTTCCGCGAGTATTTCACCGTCCACGCCGCGACCAACGACGGCGAGTTCACCGTGCTCGGCGACGACAACACCTTCCTCGCCTACGGCCACATCGCGCACGACTGCCGGCTCGGCAGCCATATCGTGGCGAGCAACGCGGTCTCGATCGCGGGCCATGTGGTGATCGAGGACCATGTGGTGGTCGGCGGGGTGTCCGGCATCCACCAGTTTTGCCGCATCGGCGCCTACGCGATGGTGAGCGCCTACGCCAAGGTCGTGCAGGACGTGGCGCCGTTTTTCATCGCCGACGGCCAGCCGGCGCTCATCCGCGCGATCAACAAGATCGGCCTCGAGCGCAAGGGCTTCACGCCCGAACAGCTCGAGCGCGTGAAGGCGGTGCACCGCATCCTCTTCCGCGACGGCCTCAACCGCTCGCAGGCCCTCGAAAAACTCGCCGCCGACGAGCGCGCCACCACGCCGGAGTTTGCCCGCATGCTCGCCTTCGCCAAGGCCAGCGAGCGCGGCCTCGCCCCGGGGGCGTGATCCGGGGTCTCCGCCATCCTCCGGGCCTCGCTTACAGCAGGGTGTCCTGCGCGGCGCCGAGGGGTTTGAGGCCGACCGCGTGGTAGCCCTTGGGCGTGAGCACGCGGCCCTGCGGCGTGCGTTGCAGGTAGCCTTCCTGGATGAGGAAGGGCTCGTGCACCTCCTCGAGCGTGTCGGCTTCCTCGCTCACGGCCATGGCCACGGTGCCGAGGCCGACGGGGCCGCCGCGGTAGTTCTCGGCCATGACGCGCAGGATGCGCTTGTCCATCTCGTCGAGACCGCGGGCGTCGATCTCGAGCAGCTCGAGGGCGGCGGCCGCGCTCTTTTGCGTGATGCGGCCGTCGCCGCGCTGTTGGGCGTAGTCGCGGGCGAAGTTGATCAGGTTGTTCGCGATGCGGGGCGTGCCGCGGGAGCGGGTGGCGATCTCGCGCGCGCCGGCCTCCTCGAGGGGCACGCCGAGCAGGCCGCAGGAGCGGCGCACGATGCCGGCGAGCGTGTCGGCGTCGTAGTAGTCGAGGCGGGTTTGCAGCGTGAAGCGCGAGCGCAGCGGGGCGGTGAGCATGCCGGCGCGCGTGGTGGCGCCGACGAGCGTGAAGCGCGGCAGCGAGAGCCGGACCGAGCGGGCGTTGGGGCCCTGGTCGATCATGATGTCGAGGCGGAAGTCCTCCATCGCGCTGTAGAGATACTCCTCGACGGTCTTCGGGATGCGGTGGATCTCGTCGATGAAGAGCAGGTCGCCCTCCTCGAGGCTTGTGAGCAGGCCGGCGAGGTCGGAGGCTTTTTCGACCACGGGGCCGGAGGTGATGCGGACGTTGCGTCCCATCTCGGCGCCGAGGATGAGGGAGAGGGTGGTCTTGCCGAGGCCGGGCGGGCCGCTGAGCAGGATGTGGTTTAGCGCTTCACCGCGCGTGCGGGCGGCGCCGACCATGATCTTGAGCCGCTCAACGGTCTTGGGCTGCCCGGCGAAGTCGGCGAAGGAAAGCGGCCGCAGCGCCGCCTCGGCGTTCGAGACCGGCGCCGAAAGCTGCGCGGCCAAGTAGCCGAGGCCTTTCGTATCGGCGGGCGGAGTGGCGGGAGCGGCGGCGGAAATAGAGGACGGTTTGGGCATGGGCTGCGGAAGTGGCGCTTTAGCTGCTCGCCGAATGACCAATGACCAATGACCAATGACCAATGAGCACGCGGGCGAAGAGCTGTAGCGGGAGTTGTGGCATGGAGGGCGGGATGGCGCGTTGAAGGTCAGCGAGGTTCGCGGGCGGACCACCATTGGTCATTGGTCATTGGACATTGGTCATTCCCGCGCGAAGCGCGGGCTACTTCCACTCCATCTCCGCGCCGAGGCTGCGAAGGTTTTCGACGAAGCGCGGGTGGGCGCGCTGGATGATCTCGGCGTGGCGCACGATCGATTTGCCCGGGATCGAGGCGGCCACCATCGCGAGCGCCACGGCGGCGCGGATGATGTAGGGCGAATCGACGGTGGCGGGGCGCAGGGGACGGTTGCCAAACACGATCAGGCGGTGCGGGTCGCTCACCACGGCGTGCGCGCCAAACTTCGCCAGCTCGGGGATCCACGAGAAGCCGTTTTCGTAAACCTTGTTCCAGAAATGGATCGTGCCCTCGCAACGCACCGCGAGCGCGATCATCAGCGGGAGCAGGTCCACCGAGAAGTAGGGCCAGGGCGCGGCCTCGATCTTGGGCAGGAGGTTGCTGGTGTAGGGCTCTTCGATGCGGAGGCGCTGGCCGCGGCGCACCACCGCCACCGAGCCGCCGTCGGCGTCGGTCTCGTGCTCGACCACGACGCCGAGCTTGGCGAAGGCGCGCACGATGAGGTCGAAGTGGTGGGGCAGGGCTTTCGTTACCCGCACCTCGCCGCCGGTGATGGCGCCGAGCGCGAGGAACGTGACGATCTCGTGGTAATCGGTGCCGATCGTGATGTCGGCGCCGCGCAGCGTATCCACACCGGTGATACGCAGCATGGAGGTGCCGAGGCCCTCGATCTTCGCGCCCATGGCGACGAGGGCGGCGCAGAGCTCCTGCACGTGGGGCTCGCTGGCGGCGTTGATGAGGGTGGATTCGCCGCGGGCGAGGGCGGCCGCCATGGCGAAGTTTTCCGTCACGGTGACCGACATGTAGTCGCACCAGTGGCGCGCGCCGACGAAGCCGGAGGGCAACGCGATGACGAGCGGGTCGCCGGAGCCGACGGTAGCGCCGAGGGCGGCGAGGATCTCGAGGTGCGGATCGATCTCGCGCACGCCGAGCGAGCAGCCCTTGGCGTTGGCCAGGAGGGTGATGCGGCGGAGGCGGTGGAGCAGGGCGGGGAAGAGCAGCACCGTGGAGCGCATGTCCGAGGGCAGCTCGTCGTTGGCCAGCGCGCTGCGGAAGCCGGAGTGGTCGAGGCGCATGACGCCCGCGGCGCGGTTCCACTCGATGCGCGAGCCCTGCGAGGTGAGAAAGGCGACCAGCTTGTTCAGGTCGGTGATGTCGGGGACGTTGCGCAGCGTGACGGGCTCGTCGGTGAGCAGCGTGGCGCAGAAGATCGGCAACACCGAGTTTTTGTTGCCCGAGGGGATGATGGTGCCGGAGAGCGGCTTGCCACCTGACACGTGGAGATCGGCCATGGGAAAATGACGAATGTCGAATGACGAATGACGAATGCGGAAAGCGCCGCGGAGGGGGCGGGCAAAAAAAAGGCGTCCGCCGGATTGGCGGACGCCTCGAAAATGCGCGGGGGCGCGCAGGTCTTGGCAAGGCTTTTGGGCTACGCGATCAGACCACCGGGCCGGAGGAGCGGGAGTCGCCGCCTTCGGGGCGACCCTGGCCTTCGGGGCGCGGGCCGCGGCCTTCGCCGCCGCGACCACGGCCGCCGCGACGACGGCGACGACCGCCGCCACCGCCAGGGCCCTGTTCGCCTTCGGGGCGCGGGCCGCGGCTTTCGCCGCCGCGCTGGCCTTGAAAACCGCCACCGGGGCGGCCACCACGGCCGCCGCGATCGCCGCCACGGTGATGGCGGCCGCCTTCGCGACGCTCGCGGCCGGGGCCTTGGCCGCCGTCGCGCGTGATCTCATCGCCGGGAGCGGGGGCCTCGGAGGCGGAGCCGCCGCCGAAGATGCCCTTCAGCCAGCCGAGGAAGCCGCCGGACTTGGTGGGCGGGGCGGCGGGGACGGGCTGCTGAGGGCGACCGCCCTCGCGGCGCTCCTCCCGCCGGCCTTGGCCTTCGCCACGGTGCTGGCGACCACCTTCGCGGCCTTCGCGGCGCGGGCCGGGCTCGCCGGCGGGGCGGCCCTCGGGCGAGCGGCCTTCGGGCGAACGCAAGGGCGCCACGTCGCGCTGCGCGACCGGCTTGCGCTCGGGGCGAAACACGGGGCGATCGCCGCTCGGGGTGGACTGGGCGGCGGGGCTGCCCGGGCTTTCCCAGCTCGTCGCCGGGCGGGGGGCCGCGGGCGGCAGGATGTTGAGCTCGGCCTTCGGCTCGGGCGCGGCCGGAGCCGCCGGAGCGCTCGGGGCCGGGGTGGCGGCGACCGGCGCCGGGGCGGGAGTCTCGAACGCGGCGGCGGGGGCCGGCGCGGTCTCGGAAACCGGTGCGGGAGCGGCGGCGGGGGCCGATTCCGGCGCCGGCTGGGAGGCGGCCGCCGCGGGGGCGACAGGCTCGGCGGCGGGAGCAGCCGTGGGCGCGGGGTCGAACGGATTCACGTATTCGGTCTTGGCGACGAGCACCTGGACGGCGCTCGGTTGGTAGGCGGGCGCCGGCGAGGAAGCGGCGGCGGCCTGGTTGGCGGGGCGGGCGGGGCGTTTGCCGCGGGCCAGCCCGGTGCCGCGCGAGGAGCCGAAGCCGTCGAGGGCGACGGGGGCGGCGGAGGGCGCGGCGGGGGTCTCGACGGGGGCCGCGGGCGGCGTGGCGTCGGACGAGTTATTCTCGGACATGTCGGGTTTTGTTTGGTGTTTAGAGCGCGCTCACCGCAAGGGCGCGGGAGCTGCGCGAGGTGACGGTCCGGCGGAGCGCGAAGCGCGGTCACGCGGAGACAGTCGCCGCGAAACGTCGCGCGCTTTCCTCCCCGGCGCAACCTTTGTTTGTATCCATATTTCAGGACGTTTACGCCGCCTTTTGCCGTGATTTTGCCACGGAGCTCACGGAGCCCGGACACGGAGGCCACGGAGCGGCGAAGAACCTGAAGACCAAGCTGGTTCGCAGCCACACTTCGGACACGTGCGTCCTCTGCGTCTCGGCAGTTGGTTCGCGTGAATCCGGCTTTGCCATGCCCGTTTTTTTTTGCGCCCTTTGCCCCTCCTCGCGGCCTCCGCCGCGCTTCGTTCTCCACATTCGTCATTCGACATTAGACATTCGTCATTCCGCGCCTCGCGCGGCCCTTCCATGTCCGCCACCACCGCCACCGACTTCCTCGACGACCTGCAATGGCGCGGCCTCCTGGCCGATTGCACCGACCTCGCCGGCCTGCGCGCCCGCCTCGCCACCGGCCAGCCGATCACGGTCTATTGCGGTTTCGACCCCACCGGCGACTCCCTCCACGTCGGCCACCTGATGGGCCAGCTCACCCTGGCCCGCTTCCAGCGCGCCGGCCACCACGCCATCGCCCTCGCCGGCGGCGCCACCGGCATGGTCGGCGACCCCTCCGGCCGCTCCTCCGAGCGCAACCTCCTCACCCGCGAGCAGCTCGCCCACAATATCGCCTGCATCAAGGCCCAGCTCTCGCGCCTGCTCGACTTCGGCGCCGCCGCCAACCCCGCTCGTCTGGTGGACAACGCCGACTGGATCGCCCCCTTCAGCTTCCTCGATTTCCTCCGCGACGTCGGAAAGCATTTTTCGCTCAACGTCATGCTCGCGAAGGACTCCGTGCGCTCCCGCATGGAGGGCGACGGCGGCATCAGCTACACCGAGTTTAGCTACCAGCTCCTCCAGGCCTACGACTTCCTCCACCTCCGCCAGACCTTCGGCTGCGAACTCCAGATCGGCGGCTCCGACCAGTGGGGCAACCTCACCGCGGGCACCGACCTTATCCGCAAAAAGCTCGGCCACGACACCAGCGCCTGGGGCTGGACCTTCCCGCTCATCACCAAGAGCGATGGCACCAAGTTCGGCAAAACCGCCTCCGGCGCCGTCTGGCTCGATCCGCAGAAGACCAGCCCCTACAAGCTCTACCAGTTCTTCGTGAACACCGAGGACGCGAAGGTCTGCGAATACCTTCGCAAATTCACCTTCCTCTCCCGCGCCGAGATCGAGCCGCTCGAGGCCGCCCACGCCGCCAACCCCGGCGCTCGCGAGGCCCACCGCGCCCTCGCCCGCGAGGTCACCAAGCTCGTCCACGGCGAGGCGGCGCTCGAGGCCGCGCTCCGCGCCAGCCAGATCCTCTTCGGCGCCGAGATCGGCGACACCAGCGAGGCCACTTTCCTCGACGTCGCCGGCGAGATCCCGACCGTGGACCTCCCCCGCGAGCGCCTCGCCGCGCCCGGTCTCCCGCTCACCGAGGCGCTCGTCCTCGCCGCGCTCGAGACCTCGAAGGGCAATGCCCGCAAATCCATCGAGGCCGGCGGCGCCTACGTGAACAACGTGAAGAGCGACCCCGCCCAGCCCGCCCGCGCCCTCACCGAGAGCGAGCTGCTCTTCGGGAAATACATCCTCCTCCGCAAAGGCAAAAAATCCTACGCCGTCCTCCGCGTCGGCTGAACGAATCGGAGTTTTAGCGCAGAGACGCAGAGGCGCAGAGTTCTGAGAATCAGAGCTTCGAAATCTAACCACGAAGATCGCAAAGGACCGCAATGATCCAGACCCACGAATCCTCCGGTTTCATCTGTGCCCATCTGTGGTTAAACCACCTGCGCCCTCTGCATAATCTGCGGTTCCAACACCACTCTCAGTGCTCCTCAGTGGTTAATTCGATTTAGCGTCCATTAGCGTTCTTTAGCGGTTAAAACCCTCTCCTCCTCCCTACGCGTCTCTGCGCCTCCGCGTTAAAAATCTCTTCCATGTTCGAAGCCCTCACCGACAAACTCACCTCCGCCCTCCGCAACCTTCGCGGCGTCGGCCAGCTCTCCGAAGACAACATGGAGGCCGCGCTCCAGGAGGTCCGCACCGCCCTCCTCTCCGCCGACGTGCACTTCCGCGTCGCCCGCGAATTCATCGAGCGCGTCCGCAGCAAGGCCATCGGCCAGGAAGTCCTCAAAGGCGTCACCCCCGGCCAGCAGATCGTCAAAATCATCAACGACGAGCTCACTGCCCTCCTCGGCGAAGGCTCCACCGCCCTCTCCGCCGCGCGCCCCCTCAAGGTTCTCATGGTCGGCCTCCACGGCTCGGGCAAAACCACCTCCACCGCCAAGCTCGGCCGCCTGCTCAAGAAAAAAGGCTACAACAAACCCTTCACCGTCGCCTGCGACATCTACCGCCCCGCCGCCATCGACCAGCTCGAGATCCTCTCCAAGCAGGAAGAGCTCGGCTTCTACGCCGACCGCGCCTCGAAGGACGTCCCCGCGATCGGCGAGGCCGGCCTCGCCGCCGCCAAGAGCGCCGGCGCCGACCTCATCCTTTTCGACACCGCCGGACGCCTCCAAATCGACGCCGACCTCATCGAGGAGGTGAAAAAACTCCGCGCCCGCATCCAGCCCGACGAAGTGCTCCTCGTCGCCGACGGCGCCCTCGGCCAGGAGGCGGTCAACGTCGCCAAGGCCTTCCACGACGCGCTCCAGCTCACCGGCCTCATCCTCACCAAGCTCGATGGCGACGCCCGCGGCGGCGCCGCCCTCTCCATCAAGTCCATCACCGGCGTCCCGATCAAATTTGTCGGCACCGGCGAAAAGACCTCCGAGTTCGACATCTTTTATCCAGACCGCCTTGCCTCCCGCATCCTCGGCATGGGCGACGTCGTCTCGCTCGTTGAAAAAGCCAAGGAGGTCATCGACGAGAAAGAGGCGGAGAAGATGGCCGAGAAGATGCGCAAGGCCGACTTCACCCTCGAGGACTTCCTCGCGCAGATGCAGCAGATCAAGAAGCTCGGCTCGCTCGGCGGCATCATGGGCATGATGCCCGGCATGAGCGGCGTGAAGATCGACGA
>JAUWBD010000197.1 GCA_030605125.1 Verrucomicrobiota bacterium
AGCAGGAGCATGACGATCAGGCAGGCGCGCACGCGGGGCAGGTTTTTCTCCTCGGCGGCGCGTTTGCAGAGCACGTTGGGCACGAGGCTGAGCACGATGAGGATCGTGTTGAGGACGCCGAAGAGCAGGAGCGGCGGCCCAAAGGGCGGGGGCGGCCACAACTCGGCGCGGGCGTATCCATAAAGGTAGGACGCGATGAGGGTGGCGAAGATCGTGCCCTCGATGACGATGAAGCCGAGCGTGCCCCAGCCGAGCACGGTGCGCAGGCCGTAGGCGTGGTCGGGCAGGGCGCGGACGTCGAGGTTGCGGGCGGGGGCGTTCATGGCGCGGGGTCGGCCTCGTCGCGGTCGGCCTCGGGGTGCCGCGGCCAGAGCCAGGCGACGAGCGCCACGGTGAGGAGGAGCAGGCCGATGGGCGCGGCCCAGAGGGTGAAGATGGTGCCGAAGAAGAGGAAGGTCACGCAGACGGCCGCGAGGAAGGGCCAGATGGAGGGCGTGGGGAAAACCGTGCGGTGGTCGGGCTCGGCCTCGACGGCGGTGGTGACGATGGCCTCGGGCACGCGGTCGCTGAGGCCGACGACGACGGGCGAATCGGGCGTGCGAGTCCAGAGCGGGTAGCGGCTGTCCACGGTCGGGATGTGGCGGAAGTTTTCATTGGCGGGCGGGGACTCGGCGAGCCACTCGAGGGTGTCGGCGCCCCAGGGGTTGGGCCCGGCGAGGCGGCCGTGGCGGAGGCTGCGGACGACGTTGATCAGGAAGAGCAGCACGCCGACGAAGAGCAGGGCGGCGCCGAGGGAGGCGAGGAGGTTGAGCGACTGCCAGCCGGTGGATTCGAGGTAGGTATAGATGCGGCGCGGCATGCCCTCGAGGCCGAGCTGGTGCATCGGGAAGAAGGTGAGGTTGAAGCCGAGGAACATGAGCCAGAAGTTCCACTGGCCGAGGCGCTCGCCGAGGAGGCGGCCGTAGAGCTTGGGGAACCAGTAGTAGAAGGCGCCGAAGAGCGGGAAAACCGCGCCGCCGATGAGCACGTAGTGGAAGTGCGCGACGACGAAGTAGGTGTCGTGCGCCTGGAAGTTGAAGGGCACGGCGGCGAGCATCACGCCGGTGAGGCCGCCGAGGACGAAAATGAAGATGAAGCCGAGGATGAACCAGAGCGGGGTGGCGAGGCGGAGGCGTCCGTTCCAGAGCGTGGCGATCCAGCAGAAGACCTGGAGGCCGCTGGGGATGGCGATGAGCATGCTGATGATCGCGAAGATGCTGAGGCCGAGCCAGGGCAGGCCGGTGGTGAACATGTGGTGGACCCAGAGGCCGAAACCGAGGAAGCCGGTGGCGACCATGGCGGCGACGATGGCGACGTAGCCGACGATGGGGCGCTGCGAGAAGGTGATGAGGATCTGCGCCGCCATGCCGGTGGCGGGGATGAAGATGATATAGACCTCGGGGTGGCCGAAGAACCAGAAGGCGTGTTGCCAGAGGAGCGGGTCGCCGCCCTGGGCGGGGTTGAAGAAGTGGGTGCCGACGAGGCGCTCTAGGATGAGGAAGACGCTGGCGACCTCGACCACGCCCATCGCGAAGATGATCATGAAGGAGGTGACGAGCATGGCCCACACGAAGAGCGGCATGCGGCGGAGCGTCATGCCGGGGGCGCGGAGCTTGAAGACGGTGGCGATGATCTCGACGGCGCCGACGAGCGCGGAGATCTCGAGGAAAGTGATGATCTCGGCCCAGAAATCCATGCGCTTGCCGGGCGAGAACTCGGGCCCGGCGAGGGGGACGTAGGCGAACCAGCCGGCGTCGGGGCCGATGTCGAGGACGAAGCCGGCGTAGAGGAGGACGCCGCCGAAGAGGTAGATGTAGTAGCCGAAGGCGTTGAGGCGCGGGAAGGCCAGGTTGCGCGTGCCGACCATGAGCGGGACGAGGTAGATGGCGGCGGCCTCCATCATGGGCACGGCGAAGAGGAACATCATCGTCACGCCGTGCATGGTGAAGACCTGGTTGTAGCGGTCGGGCGTGAGGAAGGTGTTTTCGGGCGAGGCGAGCTGGAGGCGCATGAGCGCGGCGAGCAGGCCGCCGACGAGGAAGAAGACGAAGGCGGTGACGATGAAGCGGCGGCCGACCTCCTTGTGGTCGGTGGTGGTGAGCCAGCCGTAGAAGCCGGGCGGGCGCGTCCAGGTGCGACGGAGCCGGTCGGCGTCGAGCGCGGCGTCGGGCGCACGCGGGCCGGCGGCGGGCGGGGAACCGGGCGCGGGCGAGGCAGGCGGAGGCGGCGGGCGGTCGCGGCTCATGTGATGGGGGGCGGGAGGGGAGGGGGAGGGGAGGGCGACGAGGGGGAGGAACCGCTAAGGAAACGTGGCAATGCCCGCTTCTTGGGGGAGTGAGCCGCGGCCGGCGGGCCGCGACGGCGGGTGTCGATGGGCGGCCAATGGCCGCGCAGCGAGGTGGGGCGGAACCGCCGGGCCCGCCGCGAGGACTCGGGGTTGGCGGGGGCGGAGCGGCGCGCCCGGCGGTCGCGCCCTACCTTGGGTGAAAGGCGAGACGATGACGGACTTTTTTGGAGGGACGCCGTCCTCGGCGTCCGGAAGCGGGGGCCGGCGATGATGCTCCAAAAGCGGGCGCGGGCGGCGAGGACGCCGCCCCTCCAAATGAGCGAGCGGCGTCATTTCAGGCTCTCCAGGTAGTCGAGGAGCGGGTGCAGGTCCTCGGCGGGGAAGGCGTGCGGGGGCATGTGGTTGCCGGGCTTGATGCCCTGCGGGTCGAGAATCCACCCCGCGAGCTGACCACGGGTGTTGGGCATCGCGGCGGAGCCGAGCGTGCGACGACTCGCGAGGTGCGTGAGGTCCGGGCCGGCCCGGCTGCCCGCGCTCGTGCCGCGCACGGTGTGGCACATCACGCAGGTGGTGTTGAGAAACACCTCGCGGCCGCGGCGCTCGGAGTCGGTCCGCGGCTCGGCCGCGGGCTCGCGCTGCGCGGCAAACCAGGCCTGAAACTCCTCCTCGGGCTGCGCGACGACCAGGAGCCGCATCTTCGCGTGCTGCATGCCGCAAAACTCCGCGCACTGGCCCTCGAAGACGCCGGGGCGGTCGGCCTGGAGCCAGAGGTGGTTTTCGCGGCCGGGGATGAGGTCGCGTTTGCCGTGCAGGGCGGGTATCCAGAAGCTGTGTATCACGTCGGCGGATACGAGGCGGAGGTGGACGGGGCGGCCGACGGGGATGTGGAGCTCGTTGGCGGTGATCAGCGTGTCGCCGGGGCGGCCGGGCGCGCCTTGGTAGGTGAATTGCCACCACCACTGGCGGCCGGTGACGAGGATGGTGAGCGCCTCGGGATCGTCGGGCCGCTGGAGGCGGCGCAGGCGGTGCTCGGCGAGGAGCGTCTCGGCGGTGAACCAGGCGAGCACGGCGACGGTGACACCGACCGCGATGGAGATCGTGCGGACCACGCGGCCGCGGGCGGGCTCGGGGAGGTCGTGGGTGTCGGGCGCGGGGTGGTGTTTGACGACCGCGAGGGCGAGCGCGCCCATGACGAGGAGGAAGGTGATCGCGCAGCCCCAGAGCAGGACGAGCCAGAGGCGGTCGATGTGCGCGGCCTGCGGGCCGGCGGGATCGAGCGTGGTGTGCGGCGCGCCCAGCTGGGCGAGGGCGGTGGCGGGAAGGGCGAGGAGGAGGGCGCAGGAGAGGAGCCTGGGCAGGATGACCGGGCCACGGGGCGAGCCCATGGGCGGGACGCCCATGCCACCCTCGAACCTTGGCGGGAGGCCCGGGCCACGTTGGGCGGACGTGCTCATTCGGGGGAGGCGCCGGGGAGGAGGGGGCGGTCGGTGGGTTTGCCCTTGGAGTCGGGCACGCCGCCGAGGGTCTGGATGTAGGCGACGAGCTGCCAGACCTGCTGGTCGTTGAGGCGGTCGCGGTAGGCGGGCATGCCGTCGGGGCGGCCGTCCACGATGGACGTGAAGATCTGCGCGGAGTCGGACCCGTAGATCCACTGCGTGTCCATGAGCGCGGGGCCGATGCCGCCGCCGCCGCCGAAGTGGCAGCCGTTGCAGTTGAACCAGGCCCAGAGGCGGCGGCCCTCGCCGATGGCGTGGGCGTTGCCTTCGTAGGGATTGGCCATGGTGGCGGCGGGCGTGTGGCCGCCGGGGCGGAGATCGCCTTGCGCGACACGGCCGGGATCGGCGGCGGAGAGCGGCTCTCGGACGCGGCGCTCCTCTTGACGGCAGGCGACGAGGCTGAGGGCGGCGGCACCGAGCAGCAGCACGCCGAGGCTAGCGGCGCGCATGACGGGGGGCCTCGGCGGAGGCGGTGTCGGTGGCGGCGGGCTCGGCGGCGGGAGCGGTGACGAGGGGGACGCGGTAGGTTTCGAGGATGCGCGTGATATCGGCGGCGCGGCGCTCGAGGATCTCGTTGATCTGGTCGCGCAGCTCGGGGCGGTGGCGGGCGACGCCGACGGCGATGGCGAAGGTGAAGGGCAGGCCGGGGCACTCGCAGGGGTCGATGGGCGTGACGGCGAGCGGCGGGGTGTGGCGCGCGGCGTAGTAGCCCGCCATGGGCCCCCAGGCGACGGCGACGTCCACCTCGCCGCGGGCCACGCCGGCGACGATGGCGGAGGGCGGGCTGTCCTCGGCGTAGTCGCCGAAGAGGGTGTAGCCGCGGATGTTGGTCACCATGCCGCGGTTGGTGAGGGCGTGGGCGGGCGGGGTGTTGTTGCCGTCGTCGCCGGTGAGCTGCACGCCGATGCGGAGGTGGGGCAGGGCGGGATCGTCCACCGAGCGTAGGGGCGGATCGGATACGGATTGGACGAAGACGTAGGTCGAGGTGTAGTAGGGGCGGGTGGTGAGCACGCGCTCGAAGCCGGCGGGCACGCCGATGACGATATCGGAGCGGCCGGCGCCGACCGTTTCGCGGAAGAAGCCGCGGCGCTGCGGCCACCATTGGTATTCGAGCTTCGCGCCGAGCTCGGCGGCGATGAGCTCGGCGATGCGGTTTTCAAAACCCTCGAGGCGCTCGTTGGAGAAGGGGAGGTTGTTGGGGTCGGCGGCGACGCGGAGGATGTTTTCGGAGGGGAGCGACGGAGCGACAGAGGACAGAGCGACAGGCGGCGGAGCGGAGCCCGGACCGGCGGTGGCGATGGGGGCGCAGGAGGCGAGCGGGAGGAGCAGGCCCGCGAGGGCCAGGAGGCGGGCGAGGGGGCGGGCGGCTCGGGAGAAGCGCGTCGGGGACAACGTGGTCCACCGGGGCTCAGGGAAGGCGGAATACATAGAGTTGGCCTCCGGGGCTGGTGTGTTGGGGGAGATCTTTCATCGCGTTGACGAAGCCGAGGGCGCCGGTGCCGTCGCGCGGGTCGAGGTTGCCGGCGACGATGGCGCCGGCCCAGCCGCCCACGCCGGCGAGGATGGCGACGTATTGGCGGCCGTCGGGGCCGCGGTAGGTCATCGCCTGGCCGATGATGCCGGACCCGCATTTGAACTTCCACAGCTCCTCGCCGGTGCGGGCGTGCACGGCTTTGAACCAGCCATCCATCGTGCCGTAGAAGGCGACGTCACCGGCGGTGACCACGGCGCCGCTCCAGACGGGGAACTTCTCCTTGATCGACCAGACCTCGCGGCGCGCGACGGGGTCCCAGGCCTTGAACTCGCCGCGGTGGCCGCCGGGGCCGGCGTGCATGCGCACCTCGGCGCCGACGAAGGGCGTGCCGGCGATGTAGTTGGCCTCCACCGCGGTCATGTCCATGGTGAGGTTTTGGTGCGGGATGTAGAGCCAGCCGGTGCGGGGCGAGTAGGCGGAGGGCTGCCAGTCCTTCAGGCCGGGGGCGGGCGGGGCGATGTCGCGCACGATGATGTTGGGGCGCGGTTTTTTCTCCGGGACGTGGTGGGGTCGGCCGGTCTGGAGATCGATGTGGGTGGTCGTGGTGTTGTAGCCGTAGTGGTCGGCGGAGATGACCTCGCCGGTGGCGCGGTCGATGACGTAGAGGAAGCCGTTGCGCTCGGGGCGCACGAGGACCTTGCGGAGGCGTCCGTCGATCTGGAGGTCGAGGAGGATCTGCTCGTTGACGGCGTCCCAGTCGTAGAGGTCGTGCGGGCTGAACTGGTAGAACCACCGGGCCTGGCCGGTGTCGGCGTCGCGGGCGAAGATGCCGCAGGTCCACTTGTTGTCGCCGGGGCGCTGGTCGGGGTTCCAGGGGCCGGGGTTGCCGGTGCCGTAGTAGAGGAGGTTGAGCTCGGGGTCGTAGGAGATCCAGCCCCAGACGGTGCCGCCGCCGATGCGCCAGTGGTCGGGCGGCCAGGTGCTGACGCCGAGGTCGCGGCCGCGGTCCTGCTCGTAGAAGGGCTGGAACTCGGGGCCGATCAAAACCTCCTCGTCGGGACCGGTGCTGTAGGCGGTCCAGAGCAGCTTGCCGTCGGAGGCGTCGAGGGCCTTGAGCCAGCCGCGCACGCCGAACTCGCCGCCGCTGTTTCCGACGTAAACCTTCCCCTTCACGACGAGCGGGGCCATGGTCATGGACTCGCCCTTGTTGATGTCGCCGACTTTGGTTTTCCACGCCTCCTTTCCCGTCTGGGCGTCCACGGCGACGACGTGGGCGTCGAGGGTGTTGTAGATGATCTTGCCGTCCCAGTAGGCGGCGCCGCGGTTGACGACATCGCAGCAGGCGACGCCCTGGGAGGAGCGGGCGGGATTGGGCTCGTAACGCCACTTGAGGGCGCCGTTGTTCGCGAGATCGAGGGCGAAGAGATAATTTGGATACGGGGTGACGACATACATCGTGTCGCCGACCACGAGAGGGGCGGCCTCGTGGCCGCGGGCGAGGCCGGTGGAGAAGGTCCAGGCGACCTGGAGGCGGGAGACGTTGTCGGTGGTGATTTCGTCGAGCGTGCTGTAGCGGGTGCTGGCGTAGTTTTTGGGCGCGATGACCCAGTTGCCGTCGGTGGCGTCGGGGTGCTCGAAGGCGGGCGCGGTGGCGCGGAGGGCGGCGGTGGCGGCGAGGACGAGGGAGACGGCGAGGCGGCCGAGTAGCACGGCGGAACGGTGGGCGGCTGCGGTCATCGGCGATGATGTAAGCAGCTTCGCGGGCGGGCGTTCACCCGGGAGCAGGAGGCGCGGGCGGTGGTGGGAAAACCCATGGGGCGGGCCGCCCATGCCACGGCTCAGAAGCGGTAGTCGAGGCCGGCGAGGACGGTGCGGGGCGGGCCGGGGCGGACGCCGTTCTCGAGGTCGGCGATGTAGAGGCGGTCGGCGAGGTTGCGCGCCTGCGCCCAGAGGGTGAGGCGGCCGTCGCGGGTGGTGGCGCTCACGCGGGCCGAGAGCAGGGTGTGCGAGGGCACGCGGCCGAGCACGACGGGCTCGCGCACCTCGAAGTCGTCGTCCGGCCCGAGGACGGCGCCGTCCTCGTCGGCGAGGGTGAGCGGGCGCGTGTTGGCGGGATCGGTGAAGAAGGCGCCGAGGTGGCTGAGCGTGAGGCTGGCGTGCCAACGCGCGGGGCGCTCGACGCCGAGCGTGAGGGCGGCGGTGTGGCTCGGGACCTCGGGGACGTCGTTGCCGTCGGCGAGGCCGCCGGTGAAGCGGGCCCGGGTGTAGTTGTAGGCGAGTTCGAGGACGGGGCGGATCTCGGCGGCGGAGCGGAGGCGGAGGGCGAGGTCGAAGCCGTGGGCGCGGGAGTCGGCGCTGTTGAGGAAAACGTTTTGGCCGTCGCGGGTGTAGGGGGCGTGGACGATGGTGTCGGAGACGCGGTTGGCGAAGAGGGCGGCTTCGAGGTCGAAAAGCGGGAGGGCGCGGGTGCGCGCGCCGAGCTGGGCGTTGAGGCCGATCTCGGGCTGGAGGGGAAAGCCGTCGGCGGTGCGGGCGATGGCGGGCATGTAGCCGCGGCCGAGGTTGGCGAAGAGCTCGGTGTCGCGCAGGCCGTCGTGGAGGAGCGAGGCGGAGGGCAGGAGGAGCGTGTGGGCGTCGCTCTCGCGCGGGGCGTGCGGGCCGGGATCGGTGGCGAGGGCGCGGCGGAGTTTTGATTGGGTGTAGTGCTCGACGCGCGCGCCGACCGAGACGGACCAGGGGCCGAAGCGGCGCGTCTCTTCGCCGAAGACGGAGAAGGCGGAGGCCTGGTAAGCTTCGTGGCGCGTGATGGGGCCGAGCGAGGAGGGCGTGAGCACCTGGCCGGTGGCGCCGGTGGAGCGGCGGTCGTCGAGGAACTGGCGGTCGAAGCCGAGCCCGAGAACCCAGGAGCGGGCGGACGAGGAGTCGAGCGCGGGCGGGGAGGCGAGCAGAGTCTCGGCGCCGAGCGTGCGGTAGCGGCGGAGGCGGCCGAGCATGCGGACGGTGCCGGCGGCGGGGTCGAAGGGGGCGTCGGGCTCGAGGCGGGGCAGGGCGGAGACGGGAGACTCACCGCCATCGACGGCGACGCGCGGGCGATCGAGGTGGGTGGCGTGGAGGGTGGTTTCGAGCGTGAGGCCGGAGTGGGTTTGGTGGAGGTGCGCGAGGCGGGCGCGCCAGAGATCGAGGGCGAAGGCGTTGTGTTCCTGGCCG
>JAUWBD010000133.1 GCA_030605125.1 Verrucomicrobiota bacterium
CACGAAGTAGCCGCCCCCCCTGTCGATCCCGCCCCCCCGACGCGTTGAGACCCACGCGCCTCACCACTCGAACTCTTCGCGCCCATGCCTTCCCACTCCCGCCCGCCGCTGATCGACGAGGATTACGAGCCGCCCCTCGACCCGGCCGAGGCCAGTCGCATCTACTTCTTGCCCAACTTGATGACCGCGGGAAACCTCTTCTGTGGTTTCGTCGCCGTCATCATGTGCATCCAGGCGCACTACGCGATGCGCGTCTCGGATGTCATCACGGCCGAGGCCGCAGGCCTTTTCACCAAAGCCGTGTGGCTGATCTTCGGCGCCATGGCCTTCGACGCGCTCGACGGCCGCCTGGCGCGCATGGGCGGCAAGGAGTCCTTTTTCGGCGCCGAGTTCGATTCGCTCGCGGACATCGTCTCCTTCGGCCTCGCGCCGGCGCTGATGGTGTTTTTCCTCATTCTCTCCCCGACGCAGGGTTACCCCCACTTCCGCGAGATCGGGTGGCTGCTCGGGTTCATCTATCTGCTCTGCGCCGCGATCCGGCTCGCGCGCTTCAACGTCATCACGCACCCGCTCCTCCAAAAGCCCGGCGTTAGCGGCAACAAGGACTTCGTGGGCCTGCCCGTCCCCGCCGCCGCCGGCACCGTGGCCGCGCTCGTGCTCTTCCTGCTCAACCTCGCCACCCATGAGCGCGAACTCCAGCGCTGGGCTCTCGCGCTGCCCGTGCTCATGCTCCTGATCGCCGTGCTCATGGTCAGCACCGTGCGCTACCCGAGCGGCAAGCAAATCGATTTCAAAACGAAGACCAAGCTCACCACCCTCGTTCTCTACGTGGCGGTCGGGGCGGGCGTGGTCGTTTACAAGGAATACGGCATGCTCGCCTGCTGCCTCGGCTACATCTTCTTCGGACTTTTGCGCCATTTCCGACGCCGCGCCGCCGCAAGCGCCCCCACCCCCTCCCCGGGTCCGGCCCCGAAGCCTGCTTCCGACTCACGCCCTCCCTTGTGAACGGATACGTGAACAACTTCGCGAAAGCGGCCCAACAAGTCCGCCCCTGCGCACAAGCCCGGGTTTGCCAGCGGCCGCCAAGGGATTGCTCGCAGGGGAACCGTGGGGGATTTTTAGAGGGAGGAACCCCGGTTGTTGGACTTACTCGCAGCCCTTAAGGAGAAGGCTGACTTATTTAAAAGAGGATTGGTTAGTCTATCCCTTGGGAAAAACCCCTCCAACCCCCGAGCCGCTTCCCCCGTGCGTTCAGCTCGCCCCTCCCATCGCTTTTCCCTTCCCTCCGCCCCTGCGCCTTGCTCTTTCTAACCGACTCTTTTTTCTCCGCGACCTCGGCACCGGCCTGAACCGCCCCCTTCCTTCCTTCGACTTCGCTCTCCCGTCCCCATGAAATTCAAGATCAACCGCGATCACTTCAGCAACGGCCTTGCCCAGGTGCTCAACGTCGTCGGCTCCAAAGCGACGATGCCCATCCTCAGCAACGTGCTGATCGAGGCCGAGAAGGACGGGATCACGCTCACGACCACCAACCTCGATCTCGGCATTCGCGCCAAGATCAAGGCCGAGGTAAAGGAGACCGGCGCCGTCACGCTGCCCGTGAAGCGCCTCGCCGGCATCGTGCGCGAGCTGCCCCAGCTCGACGTCTCCTTCGACGCCGCGCCCAACCACCAAGTGAAGCTCAGCTCGGGCGGATCCGTCTTCCGCATCATGGGCATCGGCAAGGAAGAGTTCCCCCCGTTGCCCGACTTCGGCGACGACAAGACCTTCACCCTCGAGCAGGGCGAGCTGCTCGGCATGATCAAGAGCGTCGCCTACGCGCAGTCCACCGACGAGACGCGCTACATCCTCAACGGTGTGTATTTCAATTTCCGCGACGCCAAGCTCTCGCTCGTCGCCACCGATGGTCGTCGCCTCGCCCTCATCTCGAAGGAGATGGAAGTCCCCGCCGAGAAAGCCGGCGCCATCATCCTGCCCGCCAAGACCGTCTCCGAGCTGCTCCGCATGCTCGACAAGGGCGAGAAGCTGAAGGTCTCCTTCAACGACCGCCGCGCCGCCTTCCAGATCAACGCCGACAACCCCGACAGCGGCCTCGTGGACTCGATCTACCTCTACAGCAAGGTCGTCGAGGGCAACTACCCGAATTACCAGCAGGTCATCCCCAAGGAGACCCACCAGCGCGTGAAGCTCGAGCGCGAGCTTTTCACCGAGTGCGTGCACCGCGCCGCCCTCGTGTGCTCCGACAAGAGCAACTCCGTGAAGCTGAAGCTCAGCAGCAATCTGCTCGAGATCAGCGCCAGCAGCCCCGACTTCGGCGAAGCGCACGAGAGCATGGCGATCGCCTACAGCGGCCCCGACCTCCAGGTCGCGTTCAACCCGCAGTTCATCATCGACCCGCTCCGCGCCCTCACGAAGGACGAGGTGTATTTCGAGCTGAAGGACGAGGTGAGCCCCGGCGTGCTGAAGACGCTGGAAAACTTCGTCTGCGTGGTGATGCCCGTGCGCATCAGCTAAGCCGTGGCGCAGGCAAGCTCGCCTGTGCTTTTGAGGCCTTGAGCCGCGTGGAGGCATGGACAGGATAAGTTCGGTGCCTCCTTTCGCGTCTTCATCTCCGCCCGTGGATGCCACACTCGTCACCCCGTTGCTGCTTTTGATCCCCGCGATGGTGGTCTCGCTGGTGCTCATGCGCATGAACCAGCACTACGCCTCGCCGACGCTGGCGATCATCAACCGCTGGCTGCGCTGGGGCGTGATGGCGGGCGGCTTGGCGCAGATCACCATCCACTTCGGCTGGAGCGAGCGTCCCTTCGCCGTCCTCTTTCTCGTGTTTCTGATCGGCTGGTTCATGCTCGAGAGCATCTACCACTGGCTCGCGATCCACGCGATGAGCGTGAGTCCACTGCCGCTTTTCCCCCGCTTCGCCCTCAATCGCGGCGGCGACGAGTGGCCGGTGCAGGCGCGCTTCCTGCGTCTGCGCGACCGGATCCGCGCCTCCGGTTTCAAGCATGTCCAAGCCTTGCGCGCCGAAGTGGCGACCAGTCTCTACGTGCGCTCGTCGTTCTACCACAGCGAGGATGGCTGCACTCGCCTCCAGGTAACCTTTCTCCCCCAGCCGATGGGCAACCTCACGGTCTGCCTGCACCTGGCCACGCAGACGGCCGACGGGCGGCGCATCGTGACGGACAATCACCATCTGCCCTTCGCGGGATTTTACCCCGAACACTGGTGGGTCGAGCGGCGGCCCTGGTGCCGCAGCCTGACGCGTCTGCTGCGCCGGCATCGCGATCGCCTCGCCCGCGCGGCGGGGACTTTGGTGCCGTGGACGAGCGAGCCGCTGCAGGACCTCAACGAGCAACAGACCGAGCTTGAGCGCCTCAACACCCAGCTCGGCTTTTTGAACCCGTCGCCCGAGCACGAGGAGCGCGGGCGCATCAGCTCCGAGGGGCGCTACCGGGTGTGGAAAGAGATGCTTTCGCTCAACTACCTCGGCCGCCCCGCCCGCTACGAGTGAGCGAGGCCCGAGGGTTGCCGCCGGCGCACCGCGCCGGGGCCATGAACAGACTCAGTAGCGGCGGCTGTAGGTTCCGCCGCTCGCGTCGGCAAACTGCAATTGGCCTTCTGCGACCCCGAGGAAGACGAGATCTTTCTCCGCCGTCTCACCGGCCCGCACCACTCGACCGGAAAGCATGATGCGCGAGGGCTCGCCGGGCATCACCGCACTGATTGGCAAATCGGCGACCATCTGGGCCACACGGCGCCGGGCCTCCTCGTTGACCGGAGTCGCGGCCGCCTGTCGGGAAGGCGTGACGGACTGCGGGGTCGAAGGAGTCGATGCAGAGGCGGGAAGCGCGGAGGCCTGGGCGATGACGGCCACCGAATCGTTGGCGAGCTGAGCCACGGGCGCGGAGTCGGCCGACGCGGGGCTCCGCAATTGCATCCAAACGACGAATCCCGTGAGTGGCAGGGCAAAGGCGCTCCAGATCAGCCAGAAACGCTGGCGGGCGCGGGCACGACGAAGAGCTGTGGCGGAGTGAGCGGCCTGGGCCGCGCGTTGCGCAAGTGTGGCTTCAGCAGTAAGAAACGGCGAGGCGGTATGGCCGGTGCGGGCTTTCGCTTTGGCGAGGGCTTGGGCGATGTCACTCATGGCAGACATGGTTCTGAGGGCCGTGCCTGCCGGAGGCAATACTAGGGTGAAGCCACTATACTACTCGTTGCCTCCAAGAGGAGCCGTGTCCTAGCCTCCAAGGTCTCCCCTATAGGGGGTAAAACCCTAGGAAGCTACGAGATGGCCGACGATGATCGCCGCCGTCGGCCGTCAGGGTGCCCACTCGCGGCCGTGGACGAGGAACTGCCAGTTGCCGCGGTAGGTGCCGAGTTCTCCGTAGAAGCGGGTGAGCTGGCCGGCGCGGGCGCGGGAGCGCATGTCGTCGCGAAGCTCGCGGTTGTGGCTGAAGACATCGTATTCGTGGTCGTCGAGTTTCACCTTCAGGTGGCCGCGATCGTTTACGTAGGCGGGGGCTTCGATGAGGAAAATGCGGCCGGTGTAGCCGCCGTCACGAATGTTGATGCCGGCGGGCAGCTCGGCGATTTTGACGGCGTTGGCGAAGAGGTTGACGGGGCTCGTTTCGGTGCGGTGGGCGGTGCCTTCGCCGACCTCGGTCTCGCTGGGGCGGGTGAGGGGCATCCACTTGTCCTTGTCGGTGGTGTGAAGCTTGCGGAAGCGGGCGTAGAGCGGGAAGTGGTCGGAGAAACCGCCGGGCACGCGGCCGCGCGACCAGCGGTTGGGCAGGCCGAGGGCGTTGGCGTTGAGGCCGGCGAATTTCATCACCGCGAAGCTGTTGTCCTCATACTGGATGCCGTTCTGGTCGTAGAGGCCGCGGGAGATGATGAGGTGCATGAGCGTGCCCCACTCGCCGCGGAAGGTGTCGGAGCCGCGTTGATCGGAGGGCAGCTCGAACCAGAGGTTGTAGAGGTCGCGGTCTTTGCCGCGGACGGCGAGCTCGTTGCCCTGGGAGCCGAGGATGTCGTTGATGCCGGTGGTGCGCATCTCGCGGTAGCGCTGCTTCTGGTTGTAGTGCGAGTTGAGGTCGCCGGTGATGATGAGGTCGGCGTTGGGATCGGCCTTGAGGATCTCGTCGAGACGATCGCGGAGCACGCGGGCGTTGTCGCGGCGGATGGCCTCGGCGGCGAGGTCGCTGGCGCCGGATTTCCAGTGGTTGACGAAGACGATGAAGGGGGCGCCCTCGACGTCCACGGTGGCCTCGAGGATGGCGCGGGCGCTGGCGAGCCGGTGGCTGCGCACGTCGGAGAAGGGGAAGCGGGAGAAGATCACGTTGCGCACGGCGGCGCCGCGGCCGTCGGAGTGGCGCGAGGGGCGCTCGTCGGTGACGGCGACGTGGTAGGCGCCGAGGCCGTCGTCCACGCAGGCCTTGAGGAGCCAGGCCTCGGCGGGCAGGCCGGCGAGCTCGGGGGGGAGCGGGCTCTGCGCGAGCATCTCGCGATAGGTGGTGTGCGCGACGGTGGCGAGCCACGCGGCGTAGTCGCCACCGGGCACGGTGGACTCGGGTGTCTGGTCGAGCTCGATTTCGTTGAAGGTGACGATTTCGGGGCCGGCGCCTTGGTTTACGCGGGCCAGCACGGCGACGGTGTTGGTCAACTTCACCCGCAGGTGCTCGGCGGTCCACTTGTCGCCCTGGTAGTCGTCGTAGATGGCGACGCCGTCGAGGTCGTGCAGGTTTTCGACGTTGTAGGTGACGACGGAGAACACGCGGGCCCAGGCGCCGGAGGCGAGCGCGAGGCAGGCGAAGAGGGCGGCGGCGATGCGGGGGCGGGGACGGAGCGCGGGCATGAGGAGAATGTGTGGAGGAAAGCAGGAGAGACGCCAAGCGAGCGCGTAGGTTGCCAGGTGCCGTTGTGGTGAACGGCGCGGGGAGGGCGACGTTGACCGGCGCGCGGGGCGGGGGCAGCTTCGCGGGGCATGACGAGATCGGAGCGGCGCGCGGAATGGTTGCGAGTGGAGGGACTGCGGGTGGAGCGCGGCGACGCGACGGTGTTGGCGGGCGTGGATTGGCGGGTGCGCAAGGGGGAGCACTGGGTCGTCCTCGGGCCAAATGGCTGCGGGAAAACGTCCTTGCTCAAGGCGCTGCTCGGTTACCTCACGCCGTCGGCCGGCGAGCTGCGGGTCCTGGGGCGCGACTACGGGGCCTTCGACTGGCGTGAGCTGCGGCGCCACCTCGGGCTGGTCTCGAGCGCCTTGCACGCCTCGGTGCCCGAGCACGAGACGGCGTTGCGCACGGCGGTGAGCGGCGGGCGGGCGCAGCTCGACCTCTGGGGCGAACCCACGGCGGCCGAGGCGCGAGCCGCGCGCCGGCAGCTCGCGAGGGCGGGCGCGGCGGGGCTGGAGGAGCGGCCCTGGGGCGTGCTGTCGCAGGGCGAGCGCCAGCGGGTGATGATCGCGCGGGCGCTGATGGCGAGGCCCCGGATCCTGATCCTCGACGAGCCCTGCGCGGGCCTGGACCCGGTGGCGCGGGAGGCGTTTCTGGCGCGGATGGAGCGACTGGCGCGGGAGCCGCGCGGGCCGGCGCTCGTGCTGGTGACGCACCACGTGGAGGAGATCACCCCGGCTTTTTCGCACGCGCTGCTGCTGCGCGAGGGGCGGGTGGCGGCGGCGGGCCCGCGCGCGGAGACGCTCACGGCGGCGCGGCTGAGCGCCGTATTTGGAAAAAGGATACGGCTGCGGAGGCGCGGCCGGGGCGCGGAGGCGCGGTTGGAGCTGCGGGTGTAGGGCGTTCGCTTGCGAATGCCGGCTTGGGGGAAGGGGGGGCGAAACGCGGGCACGGTCGTCGGCAAGCGACGCCTACGGGGTGGAAAAGGCGCGAGGCGCGGACGCGAGGGGGGCGGCGAAGGCCACGCCCCAGAGCGAGGGCTCCTCATCGGGGCCGGGCGAGGCGTCGGGCGCGAGGTGCCTGAGCACGTCGGCGTAGCGGAGGCTCGCCTGGAGGCGGCGCTGGCCGCGCTCGTCGATCTTGGGGTTGAGCACGAAGACAGCCTTGGAGAAGGGCGGACGGGACTTCATCGCCTGCGCGGCGCGGCGCGCCTCGGCGGGGGTGCGCGAGCGGTCCTTGATCACGGCGTCGAGCCGCTCGAGGTCGGCGCGCGTCACCGGGCCCCAGAGAGCGCGCCAAGCGGCGGGCTCGATCCGCGGGGCGAGGATCTTGACGAAGCGCTTCTCCTCGCGCGTGACCTGCTCCCAGTAGCCGAGGACGAGGAGGAAGGGCTCCTCGATGTCGAACTGCCGGAGCGCGTCGCCGAGGCCGACGGGGGAGCGAAACTTGGTGGCCTTGGGGTTGACCGGCAGGCCGGTGAGCGCGGGGTCGGGCAGGCGGTTGGCGGCGGCCGGGATGTCCCACTTTTCGGTGTATCCGTGCGGCGGATACGAATCGAAGAAGGTGTCGCGGACCCATTGTTCGAAGGCGAGGCCGTGGGCCTGCACCTCGGCGGCGCCGGCGCGGTGCGCGGCGGCGAGGAGGAGCAGAATCACGAGGACGAGCGGGAGCGGGGCTCGATGCACGTGAAATGGAATGGCGTCGGGCGGGCGGGCGGGCAAGAAGGGCCGGCATGCACGACGAGAAGACGCAAAGGGCGATCGAGGCGGGTTTCGCCAAGATGGGGCTGGAGAAGGCGCGGCGGCACGCGTTTCTCTGCACCGGGCCGGAGTGCTGCGCGCGCGAGGAGGGGCTGGCCTCGTGGGAGGCGCTCAAGGCGGCCTGCAAGGCGACGGGCGCGGAGGCCTTGCGGAGCAAGGCGGACTGCCTGCGGATCTGCGCGGGCGGGCCCTGGCTGGTGGTCTATCCCGAGGGCACCTGGTATGGGGAGGCCACGCCGGAGCGGGTGGAGCGGATCGTGCGCGAGCACGTGGTCGGCGGCGTGTCGGTGGCCGAGTGGGCGGCGAAAACGCGGCCGCTATGCGGCTGACGCCGTGGCGGCCGCGCCGTAACGACGCGGTGGATACGCCCGGTGCGCCTCAGCGCTGGGCGCTGAAGTCGAGGTCGAGGGTGCCGGGGCCGGTGGCGTTGGCGCCGTAGCGACCGCCCTTGAACTCGATCTGCACGGCCTCGCGGGCGCTCACGGTGACGAGCATGGCGAGGTTGGGCAGCGGGTAGCGCTGGTCGGGGGCGAGCGAGGCGGGCAACGGAGTGGGAGCGAGATTGCGATCGTCAGCCTTGGCGCGCACGGCGGTGATCTGCACGGGGCGAAGGGCGACGATATACACCGGCTCCTCGACGACCGCGGCGGAGGGAGCGGGGCGATCGGAGCCGCCGCCGACGAGGGCGACGACGCCCCAGATGACGAGGGCGAGGAGCGCGACGGCGCCGAGGCCGAGCCAGAGGCCGTTCTTGGAAAGCAGGGCGCGATCGAGGCCGCCGAGCGGCATGCGTGGCTGGAAAGGTTGGCGCTGCGGGGAGGGCGCGACGGGCTCGGCGCCGGGCGTCATGGCCGCGGCGGCGGCGGAGGGAGCGGGCGTGGCGGCGGCGTTCTTGGCGGCGGAGCTGCCGGAGTGGGTGATCTCCATCTTGCCGTAGATCTCGCGGTTGAGACCACGGCTGGCGGGGCGGCCCCCTTCACCGAGGCCGAGGGCGAGGAAGTCGGCGATGATCTTTTCGGAGGGGAGCTTGAGGTAGTTCGAGTAGATGCGCAGGAAGCCGCGGATGTAGATGTCGGGCAGCTTAATATCGAACTGGTTGTTCTCGAACTTGTGCAGGTAGTCGCCGCGGATCTTGGTGGCCTCGGCGGCTTCGCGGATGGAGATGCCCTTGCGCTTGCGTGCTTCTTCGAGGCGTTCGCCGATCGTCTGCATGGGGTGGAGGTATGCGGGGTGCCGGAGCGGAATAAAGGACGAAGTGTAAATCGTCCGCCGCCGAGGGGTGCCCGTCGTGCGTGCCGGGCGTTAAAAGACCTTCGGCTCGGGGACGACGCCGACGACCTTGATCTCGATGCGGCCGGCGGCGTCGGGCAGGCCGAGGTTTTGCCGGTAGATGTCGCCGATCTCCTGCTCGAGATAGCCCTGGATGGCGTCGAGCTTCGCGTAGGGGCGGACCTTGAGGTGAAGGATGGTGTGAAACTTGGCGCCGCGTTTGCGCACGTGGGCGCGGGCGTGGGCGACGCCTTTGAGCTGCTCGGCGCAGGCCTCAAGCAGGCGGTGAAGCGCGTGGCGGGAGATGGCGAGCCGTCCGCCGTCGGTCTGGCGGAGCACGAGGCTCGCGGCGGGGCGCATGAGGACGAGGACCACCCAGAGGGCGAGGGCGAGCCAGAGCAGGGCGAGGTCGCGCAGGGCGATTTCCTGGATAACTTCGGCCCAAGTGGAGTAGTCGGTCATGGAGAAGCGGGAGGCGGGGGGAGCGGAGCGAGCCGGAGCTGGCCGGCCGGGTGACGGCTACGAGAGGTCGATCAGTCGGTGGCGGGGACGTCGGGCCAGGAGTCGTCGTCGTCGCGGGCCTCGGCCTGGCCGGCGGGGAGGCGCACGCCTTCGATGATGACGTCCACCTTGCGGACGGGTTTGCCGGTCATGGCGGTGACTTGTTTGGCGACGGCGACCTGGACTTCGTAGGCGGTCTTTCCGATTTCGGCGCCGTAGGCGACGATGAGGCGGAGCTCGACGTAGTAGTTGTCCTCGGCGTCCTCGGTGACCTTGACGCCGCGGTGGTCGGCCTCGCGCTTGGCGAAGAGCTCGCTGATGCCGTCCACGATGCCGCCACCGACGCCGGCGACGCCGGGGATGCGGAGGGTGGCGAGGCGGACGATGCCGGCGACGACGTTGTGGTTGATCTTGATGTCGCCGAGCGTGGGTTGGTCGTCGTAGCGGGTTACGGGGGCTTGGTCTTCGGAAAGGGGCTGCGTCATGATGCAAGGACGCCAACAAGGCCTTGCGCGCGGGGCAAATCTCAATCGCGAGGCTCCCGCGAAGCCGGTCCCCAGCGGCGAACCTCGGGCAGGGCGTGGAAGAGCACGTGGTGGTAGAGGCGGCGCGGCAGCCAGCGGCGCAGGTAGTCGAAGAGGAGGGCGTCGGGGGTGGCGCGCACGCGCAGGTGGGGCGAGCGTGCGCGGAGGGTGCGGAGCACGGTGGCGGCGACGCCCTCGGGTGTGGCCCAGGTGCGGCGCATGAGGTGCGCGATCAAGGCGCCCATGGCGGCGTAGTGGACGTGGTAGGGCTCGGCGGGATCGGTCTCGGAGGCTTGGCTGGCGGGGGTGCGGCGGGTGCGGGTGAAGGAGTCGGAGTTGATGAAGCCGGGCTCGACGAGCGAGACGGCGACGCCCCAGGGGCGGATCTCATACCAGAGCGATTCGCAGAGGCCCTCGATGGCGAACTTGGAGGCGCTGTAGGCGGCCATGGTGGGCATGGCCATCATGCCGCCGACGCTGGAGATGGTGAGGATGCGGCCGAGGCGGCGGGCGCGCATGCCGGGGAGGGCGGCCTGGATGAGCTCGGCGGGCGCGCGGAAGTTGACCGCCATGACTTCGTCGAAGCGGGCGTCGTCGAGGTGCTCGACG
The DNA here is from genome assembly GCA_030605125.1 of Verrucomicrobiota bacterium. Taxonomy (GTDB): domain Bacteria; phylum Verrucomicrobiota; class Verrucomicrobiia; order Opitutales; family Opitutaceae; genus IMCC26134_A. The sequence goes on from JAUWBD010000133.1 coordinate 10,549, forward strand.
ACGGCGCGCAGGGCGAGGCCGGCGTTGTTGACGAGGGCGTCCACGCGACCCCAGCGGGCCTCGGCGGCGGCGACGGCGGCGCGTCCTTCGCCGGGGCGGGTGGCGTCGAGCGGGAGGAGGAGCGTGCGGTCGTCGTCGGAAAAACCCTCGGTGGCGAAACGCGGGAGCGAGGAGGCGCGGGCGGTGAGGACGAGGCGAAACGCGGTGTCGCGGCGGAGGGCGCGGGCAAGGACGAGCCCGAGGCCGCGGGTGGCGCCGGTGAGGAGGACGACGGCGTCGGCGGGGAGGGCGGGGTAGGGGCCGCTCCGGAGCATGGCGGCAACCTATGCGGGGAGCGGGGGCGGCTCAAGTCCCGGCAAAGGCGGAGGCGGGCGGGCGGAGCGGGCGTCAGAGGCCGAAGCCGGAGGAGCCGTTGCCGAGGATGTTGTAAACGGTGATGTGGTTGCGCTCGAGCTGCTGCACCCATTGCACGTAGCCGTTGTGTTTGAGCTCGGCCTGCACTTCGGCGCCGAGGAGGCGATCGAGGTCCTGGCGGGAGCGCTGGGCGAGCTCGGCGAGGCGGGCACGCTTCTGGTCGCGGTCGAGGGACTTGTCCTCGTAGATGGCCTTGCCCGCTTGGCCGGCTTCCTGGCGCAGCTTCCAGAGCTGGCGGGTGACGTCGGGGGCGAGGCCGTAGCGCTCGGCGGCGAGGGTGACCTGGCGGCTTTGGTGGTCGTTGCTGAGGGCGTAGTCGATGAAGCGCTCCTCGCCGAGCGTGGAGCGGAGGCGGCCAAGGATCTCGGCTTCGGCCTCCTGTCGTTTTTGCCAGTGGTCGGGCGGGCGCTCGGCGCTGTCGCGGGGGTCGAAGCGGGTGTCGAGTTCGTGGCGGGCGGCGAAGATGATTTCGTATTCCTGCTGGGTGGGCTTCATGCCGCCGAGTTGCCAGCGGAGGGTTTGGGCGGTTTGGGAGTGGCGTTGATCGAAGGCACGCAGCTCTTCGGGGGAGAGAATCTCGGCCAAGTCGCGGCGTCGCTCTTCCTCGATGAAGCGGCGTTTCTCGTCGTCGCTGGGAAGGCCGGTGCCGTGGAAATTGCGCGGACGAGCTTCGCGCTGCATGGCCTCGTAGTCTTCGAGGATGCGGGAGACGGCGAGGCGCTTCGATTCGGGGAGGAACTGGGCTTGGCTGTGGATCTTGGGTTCGGCGGCGGGTTTGGGCTCTTCGCCGAAGAGGCCGGCGAGGGTGGCGGTGATGTGTTGGTCGAGGATGCGGCGGTCGGCGCGGCGTTGTTCCTCGAACTTTTGCCGGGCCTCCTCGTCTTGATACCACCAGATTTCTTCGTTTGGGCTGCGGCGGCGGTCGATGGCGTCGCGGGCGGCTTTCTGGCTCTGGCGGATGCGGGTGCGGAGGATGGCCTTGGCGTCGTCGGCGGTGAGGCCGGTGGCTTCGAGGGCGTCGCGCATGGCGCGGAGATCGGTGCCGTCGAGGATCTTGGCCAAGGCGGTGTCGGCGCGGGTGAAGGCCGTGGCGGAGTCGGCGCCGGGCGCGGCGGGGGCGAGGGAGAGGGCGGGAGCGGATGCGGCGGGCTCGGCGGCGGCGAGCCGGGTGGCGGAGGCGGGGCGGGCGGCGGTGAAGTGGTAGGCTGCGAGCGCGAGGTTGGCGGCGAGGGAGAGGCCGCAGATCCAAGGGAGCGCTTTCATGGGGTGGGGCGCGGGGCGCGGATGGAGAGGCTGGGCGGGCGGGTGGTGCGGTGCAAGAGTTTGGAGATCCGGGACGGCGCGGAGTGGGGGCAAAGAAAAACCCGCCGCGGGTGGGCGGCGGGTTTTCGGGGAGCGGTTTGGCGGCGCGCCGAGGCGCGCCGACGAAAGCGGAGCCGAGGCTCCGCACTCCAGATGGGTTACTGGGTAAACAGGTCCGTCGGGGTGCGGGCGAAGAAGTCTTCCATGTAGGCGGTGGTGGCCTTGCCCTCCATGAAGGTGGGGTCGCTCATGATCGCCTTTTGCAGCGGGATGGTGGTCTTGATGCCGCGGATGAGATACTCGCTGAGGGCGCGGTAGCTGCGCTCGAGGGCGACTTTGCGCGTCGAGCCGTAGCAGATCAGCTTGCCGATCATCGAATCGTAGTAGGGCGGGATGACGTAGCCGGAGTAGGCGTGGCTGTCCACGCGCACGCCGTGGCCGCCGGGGGCGTAGTAGAGGCCGATGGTGCCGGGGGAGGGGGCGAAGTTGCGCGCGGGGTCCTCGGCGTTGATGCGGCACTCGATGGCGTGCTTGGTGAAGGTGATGTCGCCTTGGTCGAAGGCGAGCTTCTCGCCGTTGGCCACGAGGATCTGCTGCTTGATGAGGTCGATGCCGGTAACTTCTTCGGTGACGGGATGTTCCACCTGGATACGGGTGTTCATCTCGATGAAGTAGTAGTTGCCCTTGGCATCCACGAGGAACTCGATGGTGCCGGCGTTCTGGTATTCGGCGGCCTCGGCGGCGCGGACGGCGGCCTTGCCCATCTCCTTGCGGAGGCTGGGGGTGAGGAAGGGCGAGGGGGACTCCTCGATGAGCTTCTGGTGGCGGCGCTGCACAGAGCAGTCGCGCTCGCCGAGGTGGAGGGTCTTGCCGTGCTGGTCGGCTAGGATCTGGAACTCGATGTGGCGGGGCTTCTCGATGTATTTTTCGAGGTAAACGGCGCCGTTGCCGAAGGCTTTCTCGGCCTCGTTGCGGGCGACGTTGTATTCCTTGGCGAGGGAGACGTCGTTGTGCGCGATGCGCATGCCGCGACCGCCGCCGCCGGCGACGGCCTTGATGATGACGGGGTAGCCGATCTTGCGGGCGATCTTGATGGCCTCGGTCTCGGTGGTGACGGGGCCGTCGGAGCCGGGGACGGTGGGGACCTTGGCTTTTTTGACGGTGTCCTTGGCGACGGCCTTGTCGCCCATCATCTCGATGGACTTGGACTTGGGGCCGATGAACTTGATGTTACAGGCCTCGCACTGGGCGGCGAATTTGGCGTTTTCGGAGAGGAAGCCGTAGCCGGGATGGATGGCGTCCACGTCGGCGATCTCGGCGGCGGCGATGATGCGATCGGCGCGGAGGTAGGAATCGGCTCCCTTGGGACCGCCGATGCAGATGGCCTCGTCGGCTAGCTGCACGTGTAGGGACTGGGCGTCGGCTTCGGAGTAAACGGCGAGGGTCTTGATGCCGAGTTCGCGGCAGGCGCGGACGATGCGGAGGGCGATTTCGCCGCGGTTGGCGATGAGGACCTTTTGGATCACGGGAAAGGGGGAAGTGGACGAAAAAAGTTTAACCACTAATGAACACTAATGGTCACTAATGAATTAGTGAAAATTAGTGCCTATTAGTGGTTTCCAAAAGAGAGGCGGCCTTAGCCTTGTTTTACTTTGAAGAGCTTCTGGCCGTATTCGACGGGCTGGCCGTTCTCGACGAGGACCTCGACCACGGTGCCTTTCACCTCGGCCTGGATTTCGTTCATGATCTTCATCGCCTCGATGATGCAGACCACGCTGGTCTCGGTGATCTTGGTGCCGGCTTCGGCGAAGGGCTTCGATTCCGGGGAGGCGGCTTTGTAGAAGGTGCCGACCATGGGGCTCTTCACGTAAACGATGCCGGCCTCGTCGGCGCCGGAGGCGGCGGGTGCGGCG
>JAUWBD010000077.1 GCA_030605125.1 Verrucomicrobiota bacterium
CGGGATCATTCAGTTGGACGGCGGAGCAGCGGGGCGAGATGGCGAGCAGATTTTGGTGCGGACCGAGCGAAGGAATACCCGGAGGGTATTTCGAGACGAGGGCCCCACCAAAAGGTGCCGCCAGATCGCCTCGATGCGACCCGGACAACTGAAAGATCCCGGCTCAAGCGCCCTCGCTCTTGATGAAGAAATTCCGTCGCGAGGCGCTGCGCCCGCGGGTCGGCCGCCGTGTGGCCGGATCGCTGTAGCCCTTCCCGCCGCGGTAGCTCTGGCGATTTGGGTCGTTGGCGCACTCGATCTGGAAACGCTGCATGCGGTCGAAGACGTCGAGCAACTGCGCCGGGTCCGGGTAGTCGTCGAGCCCGCCGCGCGCGAGCGCGAGCAGCGTCTCGTGCACGGCCTCGAGCGTGCTCAGGCAGCCTTCCTGCGGTTGTTGTTTGATGATGAAACGGCTCGGCGCGGTCGGGGTGAACATGATCCGCGGCAGGCGCTGGAGGCTGGGCGAGAGGCGGAGCATCTTGCGCGCGCAGGCCCAGGTGGCATCTAGGAGCAGCACGCAGAGGCGCTTGCCGGCGTAGTCGGCGGGCGCGAGTTCGCCGCGCGAGAGATTGCGAGCCTCGGGGCCAGGATAGAGGAGCACGCAGTGGTTTGCGGGATCGCGGAGCAGGGCCTGCACGGGCTCGTGGTCGTCGAAGCCCACGCCGACCTGGATCTCGCTGTTCGGGAGGCAGAGGTGGGTGAGCCGCCCTGTGCCGGCCTTCTCCTGCTTGAACTCCTTCGGGTGCATCAGAAACACGAAACGCGTGCGGGTCGGCATCGGGCGCAGCGAGCCGCACCAGCACTGCGGCTGCGGCCAGAAGCAACGGTAGCACATCACGCGCATGGCGGTGGAAGCCGGGCGAGGGGGCTCAGACGCCGGCGCCGGCGATTTCGCGCGAGACGCGCGTCGCGTAGGTGTCGGTCATGCCGGCGACGAGGTCCATGAGGCGGCCAACCCACCAAGCCTCGCCCTTGCCGGCATGCAGGCGCAGGTAGGGCTCGGGCCAGCCAAGCGCGAGGCAACGGCAGTGGATGAAGCCGAGTTTCTTTTTGTCGAAAGCCTTCGCGCGGGCCAGGGCGCGCACCGCGGGCATGAAGACATCGAGTATCCGGCCAAGCGCCGCGGGCGCGCCGAGCTCCACGGCGACCTTGTCGCGGTGGCTGAAGATTGAGTCGTAGTCGTCCTTGATCGTCTTGAGCGCGGCCTTGATCTCGGGCGGGAAGGACGACTTCAGGTCGGCCTCGCGACGCCCGGCCATGATCGCCTCGTAGCCGGCGGCGAAGGCCTCGGAGGCGGCCTCGACCATGCGTCCGATGGCCTTGGCGCGCAGGGCGGGGAGGGGGCGTGCGCTTTCCTTGCCGATGATCTGGTTGAAGATCTTTCGCACGTCGGCCTCGGCGAGGATGCGCATCTCCACCGCGTCCTCGAAGTCGCCCACCCGGTAGCAAATGTCGTCCGCGGCCTCGGAGAGAAACGAGAGCGGGTGGCGGGCGATGGCGCCGCCGGGTTTGCGCAGCCCGAGCACGCGCACGAGGTCGGTGAAGATGTCGGCCTCGGAGGAGAACACGTTGTGCTTGCCCTCGCTCGCGGCGCGCGCGTCGCCCGAGGTCCACGGATACTTGATCAACGCGCCGAGCGAGGCGTAGGTGAAATGGAAATACGGCTGGTCGGGCTGCTCGCCGGCCGAGACCATGCGAAAGCTCTGGGCGTTGCCCTCGAAGTGCAGCCAGTCCCGGCGCAGCGCGGGAGGCAGGCCGGCGAGCGCGCCGCGTTTGTTCTTCTCGGCCCAGGCGCGGATGGCGTATTCGCCGGCGTGGCCGAAGGGCGGGTTGCCCAGATCGTGGGCGAGGCAGGCCGCCTGCACGATCGAGCTCAGGTCCTCGGCGCTGCGACCACGGGGCATGACTTTTTTGGCCGTCAGCAGGCGACCCACCGCATAGGCGAGCGAGCGGCCCACGCTGGCGACCTCGATGGTGTGCGTGAGGCGGTTGTGCACGTGCTCGATCGTGGCGAAGGGGTGCACCTGCGTCTTGCCGGCGAGGCGGCGGAAGGGGGCGGAAAACACCACGCGGTCGTAGTCCTTCTCAAACTCGGTCCGCGGCATCGCGCCGCCGAAGGCGGCCGCGGCGGCCGGGGCCTGGCCATGGCGGCGGTCGGAGAGCAGTTTTTCCCAGTCGAGGCGGAAGCTCATGCGGTGCGGGCGACTCCACGGGCGCGGCGGGGGCGGGGCAAGCGTTCGCTTTTGGGTGGGCAAGCGGGGCGAGGCCCGGCAAGGCTGCGTGGTTTCACCCCCACCATGAGCCTCTACATCGGCATCGATTCCGGCACCCAGTCCACCAAGGCGGTCGTCCTCGACCTCGCGGCGAAGAAGGTCATCGCCGAGGCGCGCGCCCCGCACTCGCTCATCCCCGGCCTGCCCGCCGGCCACATGGAGCAGCACCCGGCCGAGTGGGCCGGCGCGCTCGAGCAGACCATCGCCGAGGTGGTGAAAAAGATCGGCCCGGCGCGCGCCGCCGAGATCCGCGGCATCGGCGTCTCGGGCCAGCAGCACGGCTTCGTGCCGCTCGACGAAAAGGGGCAGGTGATCCGCCCCGCCAAACTCTGGTGCGACACCTCCACGATCGAGGAATGCGCGATCATCACCAAAAAACTCGGCGGCGAAAAAGCCGCGCTGCGCCACACGGGCAGCCTCATCCTGCCGGGCTTCACCGCGCCGAAGATCCTTTGGCTGAAACGCAAGGAGCCGAAGAACTACGCGCGCCTCCGCCACGTGCTGCTGCCGCACGATTTCCTCAACTTCCACCTCACCGGCGCCTACTTCATGGAGTATGGCGACGCCTCCGGCACCGCCCTGCTCGACGTGCGCAAGCGCCAGTGGTCGAAGGCCGCGATCCACGCCATCGACCCGAAGCTCGCCGCGTGGCTACCCAAGCTCTCCGCCTCGCACGAATCGCCCGGCACGGTGCGTCCCGAGCTCGCGGCCAAGCTCGGCCTGCCGGACGGCGTGGTCGTCTCGGCCGGCGGCGGCGACAACATGATGGGCGCCATCGGCACGGGCAACGTGAGCCCGGGCGTGATCAGCGCCAGCTTCGGCACCTCCGGCACGATCTACGCCTACGCCGATCAGCCCGTGGTGGACCCGGCGGGCGAGATCGCGGCCTTCTGCTCCTCGACCGGCGGCTGGTTGCCGCTGCTCTGCACGATGAACGTCACCACCGTGACCGAGCAGGTGCGCCAGCTCTTCGGCCTGGACCACGCCGCGCTCGCCAAGGCGGTGGAGTCGGTGCCCGCCGGCGCCGACGGCCTCGTGTTGTTGCCCTACCTCGCCGGCGAGCGCACGCCCAACGTGCCGGCCGGCTCGGGCGTGCTGCTCGGCTTGAGCAACAAGACCTTTACTTCGGCCCACCTCGCCCGCGCCACGATGGAAGGCGTGACCCTCGGCATGAACTACGGCCTCCGCCGCCTCGACGCGCTTGGCGTGAAGGCGAAGGAGATCCGCGTGACCGGCGGCGGCGCGAAGTCGCCGGTGTGGCGTCAGCTCATGGCCGACATCTTCGGCGTGCCGGTCGTCGCGATGGTCGAGGACGAGGGCGCGGCGCTCGGCGGCGCGCTCCAGGCCGCGTGGTGCGTGGCGCTGCGCGAGGGCAAGAAGGCCAGGCTCACCGACTTCACCAAGGCCGTGGTGGCGGTGGACGAGAAGACCCGCTGCAAGCCCGACAAGAAGGCCCACGCGCGCTACCGGAAGCTCCAGGCCGTGCAGGACAAGCTGAGCCTCGCGCTCCGCGAGGTCTTCGTCGCGCAGCGCGAGCTGGCGAGTTGAGAGGAGCTCGACGAAATCGCCCTCGGTCGGCCCCGCCACGACCAAGGGCGGCAGCGCTCATATCCCGCAGTCGTCGAGTAACGTGGCCGGGCTTCGGCCCGCGGCACGCAGCGTGGCGAGCGAGAGGGCGTCGTGGCGTTTGGCGAGCCGCACGCCGCGCTCGTCGGTGAGCAGCGGCGCATGATGGTAGGCGGGCAGGGGAGCGCCCAGCGCATCGAGCAGCAAAAGCTGACGGAAGGTCGAGCGAATCAGGTCCGCGCCGCGCACCACCTCGGTGATGCCCAGCTCGGCGTCGTCCACTGCGCAGGCGAGCTGGTAGCTCGGGTAGCCGTCCTTCCGCCAAACCAGAAAGTCCCCAAAATCGCTCCCGCAGACCGCGCGCTGCGGGCCGTGGTGTCCGTCCTCGAAGACCAGCTCGCGCCCCACCGGCACGCGGAAGCGCCAATTCGTGGCGAGCCCCGCGGCGTCGAGCGGCGGAAGCGGCGCGTCGGCCGGCGGGCGCCAGGCAAGCGGGTAGAGCGGCTCGTCGTCGGCCGGCGGGCCGCCGCCGGGCGCGCGCTCATGCGGGGCCGAGAGCGCCTCGGCGAGGTCCTTGCGCGAGCGGTGGCAGGGAAATATCAGCCCCGCCGCGTGCAACCGCGCAAGGGCGGCGCGGTAGCGGTCGAGCCGCGCCGACTGCACGATCACCGGCTCCTCCCAGCGCAGGCCCAGCCACGCGAGGTCCTCCAGCGCCGCGGCGGTGAACTCCGGCCGGCAGCGCGCCGTATCAAGATCGTCGATACGCATCAGCAGCCGCCCGCCGGCCTCGCGGGCCCGCGCGGCGGCGAGGGCGAAGGTGCGCGCGTGCCCCAGATGCAGGCGCCCCGTCGGCGAGGGTGCGAGGCGGCCCACGTAGGGCGAGCGGGCGGGAGGCGGGATGGCGGGCGAAAGGGACACGGCGGGCGGGCGGTTGAGGAGTGAACCGGAGGGGCCGGGGGGGCGCGAGGCCCCATTTTTGCGCCGCCCTGACGGGTGTAGTTTCGCGCCCAACCCGCAACCCAAACCGTTTCCCACCATGTCCAACGATACTCCCCTCGAAAAACAACTCATTGCCTGGCTCAACGACGCCTACGCGATGGAACACAGCCTCGCCAAGGTCCTTGAAAACCACGCCAAGGACGCCGAGGACCACCCCGAAGTCCGCGCCAAGGACGAGCAGCACCTCGAGGAGACGCGCCGCCACGCCGAGCAGGTTGCGCAGTGCCTCTCCTACCTCGGCGAAAAGCCCTCCGCCGTGAAGGGCATGATGGGCACCGTGATGGGCAAGGTGCAGGGCGTGGCCACCGGCATGTTCGGCGACGAGATCATGAAGAATTTCCTCTCCGACTACGCGATGGAGCACTTCGAGATCGCCTGTTACCGCTCGCTGATCGCCGCCGCCGAGGAGGCCGGCCGCCCCGAGATCGCCAAGATCTGCAAGCAAATCCTGCGCGAAGAGGAGGCGATGGCCGAGTGGCTCTCGCAACGCATCCCCGACGTCGCCCGCATGAGCCTCCAACAAGCCCCCGCCGCCCGCTGAGGCGGCTCTCATTCCGGGTAGGGCGGGTCCGCTGGGCCCGCCGACCTTGCCGCTCAGCCTTTGCCACTCCGCCGCGGCGCGCCCGGCGGTCACGCCCTACCTTCGGGCACAGTCCTATCTGAAACGCCCCGACATGCCGAGCTGTGACTCGGCGCTCACGACTCGCTCCTTCGACCCATCATGCACCGACTCCTCGCCCGCGCCTTGTTTCCCCTGGTTTGCTTTTTCGGCGCGGCGGGGGGCGCGGCGGCCTCGACTCGCGAGGAGGCGCGGGCCTCCACCGGCGACGCGTTTCACGTCTATGTGAGCAACGAGCACTCGGGCGAGGTGGCGATCCTCGACGGCGCCACGCACGAGCTGCTCCGCACCATCCCCGTCGGCAAACGCCCGCGCGGCATCAAGGTCTCGGCCGACGGCCTCACGCTCTACGTCGCCACCAGCGGCTCGCCCCGCATGGGACCGGGCGCGGACCCGGAGCGCGCGAAGAGCGCCACCGCCGACAAATCCGCCGACGGCATCGCGATCATCGACCTGCGCGCCGGGCAGGTGGCGCGGCGGCTCGACGTGGGATCCGACCCCGAGGAATTCGCGCTCAGCCGCGACGGGCGCAGCGTGATCGTCTCCAACGAGGACATCGGCGAAGCCTCCATCTGGGACATCGAGACCGGGCGCCTCGTCGCCAAGGCGACGGTGTCGGGCGAGCCCGAGGGCGTGGCGCTGCATCCGACGCGCGAGGCGGTTTACATCACCTGCGAAGAGGAGGGCGACATCTACGTGCTGCACTCCAAGACCGCCGAGAAGATCGCGATGATGCCGCTGGGCGGCCGCCCGCGCACGGTGGCCTTTTCGGCCGACGGCACGCGCGCCTACATCCCGCTGGAGACGACGCCCGAGGTGGCGGTGGTGGATGCGCAGGCGGACCGGCTCTTGGAAAAAATCACGCTGCCCACGCCGGCCTTGCCGATGGGCGCGGTCTTGTCGCCCGATGGGCGCGAACTCTACGTGACGACCGGGCGCGGCCAGCATCTGGCGGTGATCGACGTGGCGACGAAGCGGGTGGTGGAGACGATTCGCGTGGGCGCGCGCCCCTGGGGCTTGGCGACGAGCCCGGACGGCGCGTGGGTCTTCACGGCCAACGGCACCTCGCACGACGTGTCGGTGGTGGACGTGCGAGAGCGTCGCGAGGTGAAGCGAATCCAAACCGGCGAAGGCTCCGGCCCCTGGGGCGTAGCCATCGGCCCGGTGGTGCGACCGCGGGAGTGAGGTCAGGGATTTTTCAGCGCGAAGGCCGCCAAGGGACGCGAAGAGAGGCAGGCCGAGACGAGGCCTGATCTTGGACCGCAGCTGGCATCGACCACGGATAACACGGATTGACACGGATAATATCCAATCGGCCAAAATTTCTGAACTGAAACGGCTTTGGTTCTTAGCGCCCTTCGCGCCCTTCGCGTTGAAAAATCCGAATCCGTCCGTGGTGACCGTTCCCTCAGCCGTCGTTCTTGAGCCGGAGTTTGAGCGCGGCGGCGACGATGGGTTTGGCCCAGTCGGGGGTGGCGGAGAGGTTTTTTGGGGCGAGGATTTTTCCGGCCCGCAGGTGCAAGAGCAGGATCGGGGCGGGGGCGGTCTTGGCGAAATCGGCGTCGGCGGAGTTGTCCCAGACCATCAATTCGGCGAGGTGCGGCAGCAGCCGCACGAGATTGAGCCGGCTCTTCTCCCAGCGCTCGCGAATCTTGGCTTCGGGGATGTCGTGCCCGCCGTCGGCCACCCGTGCGGCCACGCGTCGGAGGTGCTGCTCCACCGAGGCCAGGCCGACAAAAAAGACCCGCACCGTCGTGTCCTCACGGGCCGCGGCGGCGAGGATGCGGGGCAGGGTGTCGCCGCCGAGCGTGGTCTCGAAGACGAAATCCGAGCCCTCGGCGATGGCGTGTTCCAGCAACTCCTTGCCGCGGGTCCACGCGAGCGAGTTGGCCTGCGTCGGATCGAGGCCGGGATTTTGGGCGCGGAGCGAGCGGGCGAATTCGTCGGGGTTGTAGTAGTCGCCCCCGGCCTGGCGAATGAAGGCGCCGGCGATGCTGCTTTTGCCGGCGCCGTTCACGCCCGCGATCACGGTGAGGGTGCCGCGCGAAGGGACGGCGGACTGCCTAGGCATGGGCGGCGGCGCGGCGGGCCTTCACGGCGGCCTTGCCCAGCGCCTTCGGGGCGGCGGAAAAGAGGGAGGCGGTGGCGCGCTTGGCCTTGGGGGTGTTCATGCGGACCACCATCTGGTCAAACTCGGTGGCGAGGGCGTCGAGCGGGGCGCGTTGGCTTTGCTGAAGGGCTTCGTAATGCTCGGCGGTGAGGATGACGAATTCGCGGCGCTTGTGACGGGAGACGGCGAGCGGTTCGCGCGCCGCCAGCCGCGCGACCTCGCTGAACTTGTTCTTGAGCACGCTCGCGCTGATCTCGGGCAGGGCCGCGAGGGCAACCAGGCCGTCGGCGGAGGAAGCAGGGTGGGAGACAGGCATCCGGCCAAAATGGCAGAATTAGCCAAACTGGCAAGATTGGAGGGGATCGATCCAAGGGGGTGAACCACGAATTGAGCCGGCCAATGGCGGCTGCCTGGGAAATGCGCCACGGTCGGCGGATCGCGACGGCCGGTGTCGATGGGCATCAATGGGCCGCGCGTGGGGATGGGGTCAGGGCGGCGGCACCATCAGCATCGGCATGCGGCCGGCGCTGAGAAGGCCGAGCCCGTAGAAGACGAGGAGCCCGGCAAGGAGGAGAAGGCCGGAGGCGAAGAGGCCGCGCGGCGCGGAGCCGTCGCGCGCCGCGAAGAGCGCGAGCGCGGTCCAGACGAGGGGACGAGCAGGAGCACAAAGCCCCATTCCCTGATCCAAAAGGCCAGCGCCCGGTAAGTCCGCGGGTCGCCAACGGAGGGCGCGAAGAACTTCAGGATTTGGCTGACGAGGAGCGTCCCCGCGACGACGCAGAAGGCCTGCACGCAGGCGAAGATCGAAACGAGACGCTGCGGGTTCACTCGTAGAAGATTAGTGACCTAAAGATTTTGGACTCCGCGACACCTCGGGTAAGTGGAGCAGCCCCAAAATTCGTTGCCGGCATTCGCTCCTTTGCGGGCGGTGCGGCGGACCATCGAAGCGCCGCACTGCGGGCAAACGGGCGGCGCGATGGGTGGAGGCACCGCGGGCGAGGGCGTTGGGGTAGAGGTGTGGGCAGGGAGCGGCTTCTGATTGCCCTGCACGGACCGCACCAAGGCGAGGAGCTGCGGGCCGTCGATCAGTTCGAGGGTCTTGCCTTCGGCGAAGGCCTCTGCCTCGCGGGTAAAGCGGCCGGAGGTGATGACTATGGCACCGTGGGCCCGGTGATGGGCCACGAGTCCCCAGACTTCTCGTAGCACCGGTGCGCCGACGGCCTGCGTCCGCCACTGCTTGCATTGCACGAGCCAGGTGGCGTCGCCTTTGCGGAGCACGAGGTCGATCCCGCCATCGGCACCCCCGCCGAGAGATTCCTCGATCGCGTATCCTTGGCGGCGGAAAGCTTCGCCGACCAGCCACTCAAACTCCTTCCAATCGAGACTTCGCAGCGACGCGGCGTCCTTCTGCTCATCGAGCAGAGCGCGTTTCCGGTGCGCGAGAAAGGCGGAGAGGCCCGCCATGAGGCCGAAGCCGAGGGCTGGTATCCACGCGATCTGCGCGAGGGCGGGGAGGAAAGCCTTGAAGAAGGTGTTGTCCGATCCGATCCCGGGCAGCACCCAGCGAAGGACCGCAAAGGAGAGGAGCGCGAGGGTGGCGCTGACCTGCCACGGCAGTTGAACAAGGATTTCACCGGGATTGGGATTGCGGCGGGACATAGGTGTAGGAGCTATCGAGCTGAGCGTTCGGGTGCGGAGCAGACTCAAGGTGCGCCTCCCACAACTCCTTCGCGGCTGTCGGCGATTTGAGGTAGCGGATAAGTTGATCGATCATTTTGTTTACCTCGAGGAAGGTTTCGATCTCCGCCTTTAGAGTGATGGCTTGCTGTTCCAGTTGCGCGAGCGCCTCCGCGCAGCCGGACGCGGTCTGAAAGTCGAACCGCAACAGGGACAGGTGGACCAACTCGTTTCGCTCGTCCACCAAGCGCTTAAGACGGGCCTTGGCCTCTTCGTGCACTTCGGCAGGGAGATGGCGCCGCACCGTAAACTTGAACTGCATTCGCGCATCGTCTGGAAGAGGCGCGGGCGGATCGTCGGCGGCTCCCGCGAGGAGGGGGACGACAAGCGTTTGATAGGTCTTGGAGGCAAGAGTCCCGAGGGTTTCGCGACTCTCGGCGATACCGGGTAGTTGGTAACCGTTGTCCAGCGCGACATCGGTTATCCGCAGATCGGTGAACCTGAGGGCATTTTTCAGCAGCAATTCGAGTCGCTGGAACCGCAGCACATTGCGCCCGATGGTCTCAAACACGGCCGCACGTGCGGCCTCCACTGCGGGCAGGTATCCTGAGGTCATGAGTGTGTGATCGGCTCTCTAATCCTCCACGTCGCGGCAGCGGTCTTCGAGTTGGCGGGCGATGAGGTCGATTTGGTCGTCGCCGAGCACGCGCTGACCGCGGCCGCGGATGGCGCTGGGGATGTTGATCGGGTTGAGCACCCGCACGCTGCCGAGCTTGCGCTCGTTTACCCACCAGCCGGGGAGGGCAAGGATGGGCCGCGCGGCGATGTCGATGCCCGTGAGCCGCTTCACCTCCTCGCTCAGCCAGCGAGCCCGGTCGTCGGCCTGCTTAAGATACTTCCGATCTTCTCCCCATGGCCAAATCAACTGGATGCCGTCGAAGGTGACTTCGCTGTCCTTGAACCCAGGCCGCGCTCGGCCCTTGCGGCGGGTCTTGGTTTCAACGAGCCAGAGACCGGTCGGGCCGACCACGACGTGGTCGAGGTTGAACTTCCGGTCACCGGCGGCTGCGGGAATATCGTGGTAAACGCGATATCCCTCGCGCTCGAGAGGCGTCAGCTTTTCGCCCACAAAGCGCTCGCCCATGTAGCCGAGCCAGTTCGATCGGTATTGGAGTATGCCGCGAACGACACCGCGGATGGAGTAGAGCAGGGCGATTGCGAAGAGCAGGACAATGACCGACAGGATAACCCATGCCTGGGCCCAAGCCTCCACCTGTTTGCCGATCCAGCCGCTGGCTCCAAAGACGACCAGTGGTAGGAGCGCCCAGCCACCGACGTGCAACATGAGATTTTCGTCGGATTTCGCCAAGCCCCGGCGGAGCGTCTCGCCGGGACCGCGCAGGAGTTTGAACTCCACCGGCGGGCGGTCGCGGCGCATGCAAATGTGCCAAAACCCCAGGCCGATGCAGGCTCCGGAGAAGAGGAGAATATAAGCGACGAAGTAAACGAGCCCTGAATCCATAAGAGGTTCTAGCTGGCTTCGTAAGCGACCGCGAAGACGGTGGGCACTAAGTGGCGCTCCTTGAGCTGCTCTGCCGCCATCATCTCGATAAGAGGACGCCCGTTGTTTTCATCTACCAAGTAGAACCAGTAGTTGCCCAAAGCGCGGCTTTTGGCCCACTCGTTTCGCGTAAGAAAGAATCGAGGCGCGGAGGTGACGTTCTTGACCTCGATATAGCGAAGTTTGCCATCAGCTTCACAGGAGAGGATGTCGTAGCCGAGACTTGCATCCCCGGCGACTAGCTTAACTCGCGTGGCCGGATCTCCGCTGCATCGAACTGCGACCCGCTTACGCTCTTCCTTCAGTGCGATTTCTTCGGCGCGTTTGCCCGCTTTGTTTCTCAAGCGCGCGAGAACAGCCATGTCAGCGCCGCCACCACCATTCGCGCATCCCTCCGGTTTCTCGCCAGTCTCCTTCAGGGCTCCTTTAAAAAGCATGAGGGTCAAATGTTCCGGCGGCGCGGTATCAGACTTAATCGCGTCATTTGAGGAAGCGCCGACTTTCTTCAGTCGATAGAGGCCATCCGTGTCCGGGCGCGGCCTCTCAAAACCACGAGTCACAAGTTCAGTGAAGTGCCCATTCACTCCACCACGCACCGCCTTGAGTTCCCGCAGAGTGGCGCCTCGCCGAAGTAGGTCATCTAAGATGGATGCGGCAGAGCCTTTCTCGCGTCCTAGCCAATTCTCCGTTTTCGCGCGCTGAAGGCTTCCGGCTCGCACGACGTGCTTGCTCCAAGCACGCTCGAGGCGGGCAAGGAAGGGGTCGTTAATCGCCATGCCGCTCCCTCGGGCATTCACCAGAGGGAGAGGAAGAAGCTTCTCGGCCAGCAAACGATCCCGGTGTAGAAAATCCTCGGGCAGAACAAGGTGTTCCCACTCAATATTTATGTAATTCACCGTCTCGCCACGAGTCGCGCGAGCGTTGACCCAATGCTCGCCGGGCTCTGGAGGCGTGAGAACTCGACCGGTGCCAACGATTCCCGGACGGTCGGTGCCCTGCCTGAGGAGGTAGACACGAGAGCCTGGCTTAATGTTAACGATCTTCCCGCAGCTCCAGGTTCCTTTCTTACGCTCTCCCCGGTCCAACGCGGAGACAATAGAGGAAAGACTTTTCCACGGCAGGTGAGCAGGGTTCCAAGTTAGAAGATGTGCAGGCATGGCTATTTCTTTAGGTCCGCTTCGATCTCCTCGACCTGCTCCAAGGCGGCGCGGAGGTCTTCGACGATTGTGCGTTTGCCTGCGGAAGGCCGCGTTGTCGCTTCGCTCGGAACGGTCGAGATCATGGGTCCAAGTCCTCCAATCTCCTGGGCGATAATGGCTAGCGCGGGAAGGAAGGCATTGAAGAAGGTGTTATCCGATTCGACCGCGGGCAGCACCCAGCGAAGGACCGCAAAGGAGAGGAGCGCGAGGGTGGCGCTTACCTGCCACGGCAACTGGACAAGGATTTCACCGGGACTGGGATTGCGGCGGGACATGGTGCCTTGGTTATTCCGCCGGCCGGTAGATTTTCTTTAGCGGCAGAAGCGTTCGGCCGGTGGCGTCAAACTGTTCGTAGTAGTCGGTGACGAGATCCGCGAGGTCGGCCAAGTCGATGAGGGTTAGGGGGCGTTGGGCTCGCTCCGCTTCATAGCGGGCGTCCTTCGTGAAGCCGCCCGTGCTGACGTAAAGGCCACGCTCGCCCGGGCGTAGGGTGCTTGCGAAGCCGCGCACCTCATGGGAGCTCATCGCGGTCTTGGGCCGGTGCTTCACCTCCGCCTTGATGCGAGGTTCCAGCAAACCGAGGCCATCGGGCGACGCGAGCACGTCCACCCCGCGGTCCGAGCCGGGCGGGGAAACGCGGGTGCGGTAACCCATGGCGCGGAGCACGGCGGCGACGAGCTCCTGCATGTCGTAGGGGTCGAGCTGGAGAATACGGTCCTCGATTAGTTCGCGCGCCTGCTCCTCGGCGTCGCGATTGGAAAGCGCGAGTTCCTCCTTTTTGTCGGCCAAACCGCCCGGTGCTTCGACGGCCGGAGAAGGTCCGGCGGCGGCGCTGCGGAGATCCTGCAAGGTTTCGTCGCTAACGGCGAAGAGCGTGAGCGTGCTGCCGAGTGAGTTTCGGGAGTCCACCTTCAACAAATCGCGGGAGGCGCGTCCGGTCCATTTGACGCTGCGAAGGTGCGGATGCTCCGGGACCGTTTCAGGCTCGTAGCGGTAATCGCTGGCGATCTCTCCGAGGAGGTATTCCCGCCGTTGACGGTCGAAGGTCACGACGGTGTCGCCCACCTTGAGCGTGTGAGCGAAGCGCCAGAGCACTGAGGCCGCGTTTTGCCAGGCGCCCGACTTTTGTTCCGGATACACCTTGGCCAGCGCATCGCGCAGCTCCGCCATGCTCGTGGCTTGCCAGCGACCGAGCTCGTGCCAGCCGACGGCGACATAGCCCTTGGCGAAGTGCTCGATCAAATACGCGCCCTCACCGGCGCGGACCATCCAAGCTTGGGTGTTCATGTGCTTTGGGCCTGAGGCATATTGGGGGGCGTGAATCGCAAGCGAATTAGGAGGTCACGTTCCCGGCTGTGCCTGTAGACGAAGATTTCGGACATGTGTTGTCGTTTTACGTCCATCGCCGCCCGGGCGGTGTCATCACTGGAGAAAATCAGATCGGCCAAGCGAGCGGGAAGCCGGAAACTGAGTCGATAGGCTTGGCTCCCATCTCGAGGAGCTATGAACCATGTCCGCCCGTCGTCGTGCTCCTCGCTCCAAGATATGGAGATGTCGTGGCTTGGTTTCGCTTCGCAGTAGCGCAGGAACTCGACCGGGCCTTCCGCTTGTAGAATAAACATGTGCGGCCCGCGGCCGATCCCGACGAAGAGTTCATCCATCTCCTGCGCAGCCGCGACTAGGTCCTCAATGGAATCTCGAATGCTTGGCCTGAGTCCGTAACCAAAAGAGCTTTCGTGATGCCTTGGCCCTGTGCCCAATTTGAGGCGCAGGTAGTCTCTGATCGCGCGTTCGATGCCGCTTGCTGGTGGCGCTTGGTCGAAGCCGTCTTCGTTGGCGGCATCATCATCGGCCCCGTTTGCGAAGCCTCCGGCGGGCGAGCCCACGATGCGGTCGGCCGCCGCGGTGATGGCGTCCCGCAGGCGCTCGAATTGTGGAGTGCTTAGATCGATAAGGGAGACGCCGTGGGCCAGGGCGAAGTCGATTGCGAACTCCGAGAACCCAGAGGTGGAGAAGATCGCAGCGACGTAGTGGTATTTGCCGAAAAGCTCCGGTATGCCGCCGCACGCCCGAACAACTCGCGGAAGGTTGTTTTGGTTGATGTCGAGGAGCACAGACACGGTGTTGCGCACGACATCAACCCGGGTCTTCTGCCGCCTAAATTTCGCCTCCACGAATAAACGCAATGGGTAGGTGAACGCGGGGATCCAGCGCAGTTCCCCCAACACGTCCGCTTGATGCACCGCACCACGCCCAAAGACGACCAAACCGTTACCCTTCCATCCTAGAGATTGGGGATCGTCTTCGGGCCGGACCAAGAGCCGGTAGCCGGCGTTGCGGATGAGGTAGGCCAGCACCTCTTCGAGGATATAACCGCGGAGCGCGTCGCGTGAGATCGGCATGGGAAAGGGATCACCCCACGGTGACGGGCACGAGGGTCATCGTGTCGTTGCCGAAGATGTCGATGACCTTCACGGCGACGACGTAGCGGCCGGGTTTCTTGTAGGTGTGCGGCGCGGTCTTCAGCTCCAAGGCGCGGTTTTGCCGGGTGCGAAAGCTCTGCCAGACGTTTTCGAAGATGTAGTTGCCGGTCCAGTGCTCCTCGAAGTCCACGAACTCGCCGCTGCTCGCCACGCCGGGGAGGTCGCCGCCGGCACCGAAATTGCGCGGCACTTTGACGATCTCCTTGCGGCTCTCGTAGTCGAAGTCCACCGCCCAGTAGTCCACCCAGTCGGTCCAGCGCTTGGTGAGCACCTCGCGGGTGACGATGTCGTTCTTGTCCTTGGACAACTTGATCAACTGGCCGGCGTCGCAGATCACCTCGCTCTTGCCGGCCTTGAGTTCGGCCTCGACGGCCTGCGAGAAGCCCTGGCTGTAGTGGACGGAAAACTCGGTGAGCTCGATGGCGAGGGTGAGCTTGTCGTGTTTGTCGTAGCGAGGGGCGGCCTCGACGTAGGCGACGTCGGCAAAGCGGACCTGGCCCTTGTCCACGGCGCGCTTGTCGAAGACCTCGGGCGGGATGGTCTTGGGCGCGAGGTCGATGCCCTTGGCCTTGGCCTCGGTGAGCGCGGCGGGGAAGAGGCCCATCTCGAATTCGAAGGCGAGGATGTCGCAGCGGCTGGCCTGGCGTTTGCGGCACTCGGTGACGAGTTCCTCGACAAAGAGTCGGTTGACCGGCGCGTTGATGGGGCCGATGACGACGAGGCGGTCGGCGTGGCGGCCGTGGAAGAAGCCTTCGTTTTGCAGCGCAGTGGCGCGGTAGGCGCGGAGGATGAGGTCGCGGAATTCGCGCTCCTTCTTGGCGAGGGCGGCGTCGCGCTTGGCGGGGGAGAGATTGGAGGGGAGGTGGAGGTAGGCCTGGCGCTCGTAGCGGCCGAGGTTGAGGACTTCGAAGGCGCGAAAGTCTTTGCCGGCGGATTTCAGTTCGCGCTGCACGCCGATGAGGCGCTTGCGCGTGGTGTGGACGCCGAACTTTCCGAGATCGGTGGCGATCCACTTGCGCCCGAGCTTTTCCGCCACGGCGGCGGTGGTGCCGGAGCCGCAGAAGAAGTCGGCGACTAGGTCGCCGGGGTTGCTGGAGGCGCGGATGATGCGCTCGAGGAGGGCTTCGGGTTTTTGGGTGGGGTAACCGAGTTTTTGATGCCCGATAGCATTCACGGGTTCGATGTCATCCCATAAGTTGTTAACAGCCACCCCAGGCTTGTTCTTCAGATAGTCTTTGTATCTGAATAGGTTGCCTCGTCCCTTCACGAGACGATTAGCAGATTCCAGCTCTCTGAATTTTTCGTCGGAATAAGTGGCAAGAGCTTGGAGTTGGTATGGACCGCGGCCGTCTCCGTCATCGTGGATGAAATAGTGCTTGATATAATCTTCGCTGTAAGGGCGGTAAACTTTGTTAAAGGTGACGCGTTCTCCCTTGGAGAAATACAGAATGGTTTCGGTGTCGTATGAGAATTTGTTGGCGATGGCTTTGCTGCTGCCGGTGTTGGTTGTTCTTGGCCAGACGATCTCCGACTGAATTTTATCCCCGAAAACTTCAAACAGAGCGGTCTTGATAGCGTGATTAAGACGCCAATCGCAGTGGACATAGATGCTCCCCTCCGGGTGCATCAGATCCCGCATCAGGATCAGCCGCTCGTAGATCATGGCGATGAACGAGTCGGCGCCGCGGCCCCAGGTGTCGCGGTAGGCGATTTGTTCGAGAATGTTCGGCTCCTTGTGGAAGGTCTCGCCGCCGATCTCGATGTCCATGGAGAAGTCGGCGCCGACGTCGAAGGGCGGATCGATGTAGATTAACTTCAGGCCGCCGGCCTCTTCTATCTGCTGGCGGAGGGCGCCTGCCTTGAGGGAAGAGAGGATGAGCTTGTTGTCGCCCCAGATGAGTTTGTTAGTCCAGCCCTTGAGCTGGCGGCCGCCGGTGTCGAGGGCGAGGCCCTCCGTATCCACGGCTTCCTTACGCGGCTCGTCGATGTGCTCGAGGGTCTGGAAGGGGAGGACGGCGGTGCAGACGTCGCGGGTCTTGCCGGCCCAGACGAGCTCGACCTCGCGTTTGTCGTCGAAGAGGAGGAAGCGGTATTTTTCGGGCAGGGGTTTCCCGTCTTGAATGCGCTGGATGAGGTCGCGCTTCTCGGCGTCGGAGAGTTCGTAGCGTTCGGCGGAGGCGGGCGGGCGAGGCATGGGCGGGCGGAAGCGGAAAGAGGGAGGAGAGAAAAGAAGAGCGACAGAGCGGCGGAGGACAGGGCGACAGAGAGGGGGCGAGGCGGGCCAATCAATTAACCATCAATTAAGGGGCGGGTTTGTAAGTTTCTTATTTTATGGGTGATGCGGGATCGGGAATGCACGTGCCGGCGGGCGGAGGAGCTTCCCATCAATTAACGATCAAATAAGGCGCGGCGGGGAGATTAGGCCCAATGGGGGAGATATTTGGCGAATTTCTTGCCTTGGTTGGGGTCAAGCGCGCGGATGAGCCCGTCCTTCAGGGCGTCGGCGATGACGCGGGAGGCCGTGGCTTTGTTGTGCTCCTCGATGCCGAAGCGGGCGCGGAGGCTGGCGTTGGTCATGGGGTCGCGTTCGACGTGGCGGAGGCAGGCGTGCAGGTAGCAGGCGTGGCTGCGCTCGGCGCGGGTCATCTCGCGGAGGGTCTTGGCCGCGAAGAGAGTGGCTCGGGTGAAGCCGTCGGGCTTTTCGAAGAGGGGGGCGGGGAGCTGGTGGCGCTCGACGGCGGCGACGACCTTGTCCACGCCGCTGCCGCGCTCCTCGCAGATGCCGGCGAGGCGCATGAAGGAGGCGAGGCCTTCGTTGCGGGAGCGGGGCGGGGTGTCGAGAAAGCGGTCGGGGCTGACGAGGGGCGCGCCGGGGTTGGTGATCTCCATGCGGTCGGAGAATATCTCGATCATGGGGCCGGCGCCGGTGACGGAAAAATCCTGGTGGATGAGGGCGTTGGGGATGAGCTCGCGGACGGCCTCGTCGGGGTAAATGGGCACCTCGCGGCGGAGGGCGTGGCCGATCTTTTCGCTGCGGGGAAGGAGGGCGCGGATGAGGTCGATGAGGGCGGTGAAGCCGGCGGCGTAGCCTTTGCGCAGGACCTGCTCGCGGAGGGTCTTGAGGCGGCCCTTGCCCTCGTAAACGACGACGCGGACGGCCTTGCGGGCGAGGACGGGGAAGTCGTCGAGGTTGCGGGCAAAGAGGATGGCGCCGAGGCGGGTGATATCCCACTGGCCGGCGGGATTGGCGACGATGAGCCGGTGGTCGGCGAGGCGGGCGAGAATGGCGGCGCGGTTCTCGGGGTGAGGCTGCTGGAGGAGTTCGAAGCAGGCGGGGTAGTCGAGGAGGGAGAGAACGGTGGCGTCGTCCACGTGACCGAGGGCGACGAGCTCCTCGAAGGGCGTGGTGTCGAAGACGCGCCAGAGGTCCTTTGCGAGCTGGGGGTGGTCCTTGAGTTTTTGGCGGTGGGAGCCGACGCGGATAAAATCGACGCCTTGGAACTGGGTGGGGCGGTGCGAGGCGCGGGGGATTTCAAGAATGACGACGGGGAGGCCGGCGTGGGTGAACTCGTGGAAGCGAAAATGGAGGTGTGGATCGAGGAGGCGGAGAAGCCAGTTTTCGAGGGCCTCGTTGCCCTTTTTGGCGAGGGCGGGACGGAAGCTGGTGCCGACGACGGCGCGGTCGGAGTCGCGCACGCCCCAGACGAGGTAGGCTTGGGCTTTGCCGAGCAGGGCGGCGCTGTTGCTGAGGGCGGAGAGGTATTCGCCAATGTCTTCGGGGGCGGCGTTGTTCTCCTTAAACTCGAGCCAGCCGGTCTCGGCGGGCTGTTTGCACAGCTCGACGAGGAGGCCGGAGAGATACTCGGGAGAGGGGGAGAGCATGCGGGCGCGGGGCGAAGGCGGGCGGACGGGCGGAGGCTCAGGATTTGTATTCGGTGAAGGCGGCGGCGAGGCCGGCGAAGGTGGAGGGCGGGTGTTTTTCGAAGCCGGCCTGGTCCACGAAGACGAAGTCGTAGCGGACGGGGGGCGTTTGCGCGGCGTCGGCGGTGGTGGCGTCGGCGCACCACTGGCGGAGGCGGGCCATTTTTCGCGGGAGGTCGATCTCTTCGCGGCCCTTGGTCTCGACGAGCCAGACGGTGCGGTCGGCGGTGCGGACGATGAAGTCGGGCGTGTAGGTGGAGAGGTCGCCGTCGGCGCGGACGTAGTCGAGGCGGAAGCCGACGGCCAGGTAGTTCTTGGCAAAGGCCTGGACGTCGGGGGCGGTTTCGAGGAAGGCGGCGAAGGAGAGTTCGAGGCCGCCGGCGGAGGCTTCGCCGACGATGCGGTTGAAGAGGGATTTTTTCGCGGCGAGGAAGGGGCGGTGCTCGGTGCGGAAGGGGCGGGTGTCGCTCAGGTGGAGGCGCTGGGCGAGGGCCTCGGGCGCGGCGGGGCCGGTGTCGCGCAGCGTGAGGGCGTTGATGGCGGTCTTGAATCCATCGAAGAGGATCTTGCCGGCCTCGGGTTCGGAGAGGTTGCGCAGGACGACCGGGTCCTCGAGGTCCACGGTGAGGGACGGAAGGGCCGAGCTGGAGCTCGGCGTGCCGGGGGCGGCTGAGGTGAAGAGGTGGTCTCGGATGAAGTCGCGGACGCGCGGGTAGAGGATGTCGTAACCGCCGACGAGGCGAAGCTCGGCGATGAGCTGGCGGGCGAAGAAGGCGACGATGGAGCGGTAGTCGGCGGGTCCGGTGCCGTCGAGCTGGACGGTGTGGTGGACCTCGGAGTCGAGCATGGTCTTGAAGACGATCTCGCGGGTCTGCTCAGCGGAGAAGGGCTTGAGCGGGAGCTTGGGGTTGCCGAAGGAGGCGGGGTCGAGGGCGGAGAGGTCTTGGTAAGCGCGCTGATAGCGGCGGGTGAGGCGGGGCAGGGAGATGTCGAGAGCGGCGCGGTCCTTGGCGGGGTTGTTGGTCTCGATCTCGACGATGAGGGAGTCCTTGCGTTCGGTGCCGGCGCCCATGGCGGCGCGCTCGAAGGTGACGCCCTCGCTCTGGATGGACTCGACGAAGTCGATGAAGGCGGGGGTGCCGAGGACGGAAACGGTCTCCTTCACGTCGGAGCCGAAATACATGCGGCGGAGGCCGCGGCCGAGAGTCTGCTCGGGGAGGATGTTGGACTTGGCGGCGTAGGCGCGCAGCCCGCAGATGACGGTGACGTTGCGCACATCCCAGCCTTCCTTGAGCATGAGGACGGAGACGATGGCCTTGTAGGGCGACTTCCAGGAGTCGATCTCGTTGGACTGACGGCGAAGGAGCTCGAGTTCCTCCTTGTTTTTGCCGGTGGCGGACTCGGAGATGTCGCCATTGTTCTTCGTGTGGATGACGAGGACGGCGCCGGCCAGTTCGGGGCAGATTTTTTCGAGGTGGGCGCCGACGTCGTCGCAGTTCTTGGTGTCGTCCACCATGACGAAGAGAACGGCCTTTTTGCCGAGTTTCTCGTGCTCGGCGTAGGATTTGCGCCACTCCTCGACGCCGAGGCGGAGGTAGTCGTCGTATTTTTCGTGGAAGAGGGAGGACTTTTTCTCATGCAGTTTCTCGCGGCTGGCGGCGTCGGGAAGGACGGGGTGCTTGACGACGTTTTGGTGGATGGCCTCGACGAGCGGGTAATCGGAGACGGTTTGGACGAAGATGGAGCCGTTGTCGTGGCGCGGGGTGGCGGTGACGTCGATCTGCAGGGCGAGGCGGCCGTCGCGCTGAACCATCCGGTGGTGGATGTCCTGGATGGATTTGAACCACGCCATGCGGTGGTCGTGGATATGGTGGGCCTCGTCGTTGAAGACCGCGAGTTCGTCGATTTCGCGGATGATCTCGCCCAAGTCGGCGGCGGAGTCGGTGGTTTTGCCGGCGGGACGCTGGCCGAAAGGGTCGAGGAAGTAGTCGCGGAGATCGTCGTCTTCGAGCGAGGGCGGGACGTAGTCGCCGAGGAAGACGCGGTGGATGTTGGTGAGAAAGAGATTTCCCGTCGGGCGGAGGATGCGCACGTCGTCCTGGAGATGGAGCGTGAGCTGGAAATCATCGCGCCAGTCGCGGCCGGCGTGGCCGTTTTCGGGGAGAACGGGGTCGTTGAAGAAAATGCGCAGGCCGTCGAAATCCGCGCGGAGGCGGTCGAGCACGATGATGTTGGGCGCGATGAGGAGAAAGTTGCGCGAGAGCGTGGAGCCGGGTTCGTAGAGCTTGTGGAAAAAGCTCCAGGCAACGAGGAGCGAAAGGACCTTGGTTTTGCCGGCGCCGGTGGCGAGCTTGAGCACGTAGCGCGGCCACTCCTCGGCGAACATTCCCGGCGAGACGGAGCCGGATGCGTCGAAGCGGATCAGGTCGAACTTGTCGCGAGCGCGACGGACCTCGTGGAGCCAGATGGCGGTTTCGACGGCCTCACGTTGCGCGAAGTAGTAGCGGAAGGGGGCAAGCTCTCCGGAAGCGGTCTCGATCAGGTGTTCGGTGTCGAACCAATGGGCAAGCAGTGCCCGCGTCGTGGGCGAGGCACCGGCGTAAGCGGAATCTCGCCACGCGCAAACTTCGGACCGTATCTGGGCAACCAGGGGCGGCAGGAGTTTCTCGTATGCCTGAGCGCGAAGGGATTCATCGGCCGGGAACCACCGATGCTCGGGCAACAAGGGGGAGTAGGGTGAAGAAGGAAACTGAGGATGCAGGGCCATTGCAGTGACTGCGAATCACAGAGCGGAACGGAAGCGGCATAGCCCTGCGGAGCCCGACTCTTGGCGCAAGACGTATCGGGGAATCCACGGATGCGGCGAAGAACCGCGTCCGTTTGGCAGAGGCCCGTGATGGACACCCACGAGCCGAGCGCCGTATGAGCCGCGCATCAGCCACCTATCGGGACGGTCGGCGACTATTGGCGTCGATTAGCGGCTCACCTCAAAGTCGTCAGCGCAGGGTGTGGAGGTAGGCGGCGATGTCGCGGGCGTCTTGTTCGTCGGCGAGGACCTTGGGCATCGTGCTGCGGGGGTTGTGCGCGAGGGGATCGAGGAGGAAACGCACGAGGTTTTCGCCGTCGTTGGGCAGCACGCCGCCGATGTAGTTGCGCAACGCGAAACCCTCCAAGGGCGGGCCGACGCGGGTCGTGGCGCCCGCGATACCCGGGATGCTGTGGCAAGCGCCGCAGCCAAACTCCGCGGTCTTGCGGCGGCCCACCTGCGGATCGCCGCCGGCCACCGTGAGCGGCAGCGGCGGCTCGGTGCAGGCCGGCAGGACCAGAAGCGCGGCGAGGCAGGGC